>CALXTG010000135.1 GCA_944391355.1 uncultured Alphaproteobacteria bacterium | reverse complement strand
TAACTCTTCAGGCGGTACCGGCAAAACAGTCATTCCCCAAATCGGCGATGTCATGTATGACGATAAAAGTTTCGGCTCAGCCGATGACTATGCCGCGGCAAAAGCCGCCGGCAAAACTGCCGTCGGTATCATAACCGAGGTTTTGGACGACGGATCGGTCAAAATTATGAATCTTAAAAATCTGACCTTCAGCGCAACCAATACAACAGATAACTTCAATCCCGATAATCCCTACGGCGGAAGTGTTAAATATACTTATCATACGACCTTGGCATCAGATTCGACGGATATTACCGGGATTCCCAACTATAACAGCAGCGCCGCTTTAACCGCTTTCAAATCCGGCGGAACCGTTGAGGTAACCCAGACGCCGTCCTCTTCCGGCGGCGATTCTCCGGCCGGAGGCGATATGTTTGTCAGTGCCGATAAAAGCGAGAATTTTAATGCGATTCTGGAGCAATATAACCAACTGCTCAATGATACTTCTTATAAAGGCGTCAATCTGCTGCGCGGCGATAATTTGTGTATTATCTTTAATGAAAACCGCGACAGCCGATTCGAAGTCCGGGGAACGGATATTTCTTCGCAAAACATCAATTTGCACGCTGCGGATTGGAAAACGAAAAGCGATGTCGATGTTTCTCTGGCGGAACTGTCCGAGGCAATTTCCTGCTTACGTTCATTGGTCAGCGAACTGGGCAACAGTTATTCAATTATTACCACGAGGCAGGATTTCACCGAAAACCTGATTAACGTTTTGGAAGAAGGGGCGGATAAATTAACGCTTGCCGACATGAACCAGGAATCGGCCAATATGCTGGCTTTGCAAACCGCGCAGCAGCTGGCGGTTAATTCCCTTTCTCTGGCAAGTCAGGCATCGCAGAGCATTTTGCGGTTGTTCTGATAAAGTCATCCTCGCGCACCGCGCGGGGATCCAGCGCAAGAAACGGGCACAAACTCAAAATAATAATAAATTTCTCGAGATCTCTGAAATCAAAGATTTCGAAGATGACGGTGTGTGGTGGAGATTTCGAAGATGACGGTGTAGGTGGAGGTTTCGAAGATGACGGTGGGGGAAGATTTCGAAGGTGACAATAAAAAGAGCAAGCCAATCAATTTTAAAATTGTTTTAAACATTATATTGTCACGATATTGCCACTCTCCGTTCAAGCCGAAAGCTGAGGAAAGCCGGCAAAAACAAGTAAACGAGCGGCCTGCGGATATAATATCTGCATGACATAACATTATATGGATATATATTTTTGTTGACTTTTGACAAAAAATCATTATACTTTAAATGGATAATTAATTTGAAATAAAACAAATTGATTTATCTTTTGGTCTAATTTTAATTGGAGTAATTTTTAATGTTATACGGGACTGTCCGTTCTTTCAATGCCGGCACCGGATATGGTTTTATTATTTCAGATGCCGTAGAAGGAGATGTGTATGCGCATATCACCAATGTTGAAGAAGCCAATATCAGCCGCTTACTGCCCAACCAGTCGGTTAGTTTTGATCTCGGCGTAGATAATAAACATCGCAGATGTGCAACAAATATTAAAGTGATAAAATGATGAATGACCGGCTTGCAAGCCGGGTTTATTTTTTTAAAGGATAGCTGCGGGCCGTTTCCGGCTTGACAAGAAACGGCTCGTAACTATGGGAAACTGAACGGCTATTTATAAAGTTTCGGCAGCGGCTGTTCGTCGCTTTTTCCGCGCGGTTTGCGTCTGTAGACTTTTTCAAAGGCTTTGATAAAAGCTTCGCTGTCCCAGTCATGGCCGTTGTTGGAATAAAGTTCTTCCATCAGCTTATTAATTTCCGCTTCAAATTCTTTGCTCTTGGTCTGTTTGACAACCTGTTTAAGGTTGCTGATTTTGTCATCGCCGTACCGCTCTCTGGCCCATTCGATAATGCCGTCGCGCAATGCCCTGAAATCTTTTTCCCGGGATGAACGGCTGATGTATTTAAGAATATCCCCGTGCGGTTTTTCTTCGCCCCGGCTGCCGCGCCGCGGTTTCAAAACCAGATAGCTGAGCAAAATCCCCAGCAAAAAAGCAATTGCCAGGCCGCCGTACAGTTTTACGCCGGGAATTTCGTCAATAATAATTGTCTGAGTTTCCTCGGCGGCGTTTGCAATATCCGCTCCGCGTTGAGCCATGTCCTGTGCCGGCGCTGCTTCGGCCGGCTGTGCGGCGGGAGCATTGCCGGTGCTGCTCACCGCCGGCAGAATTTTCAGGTTTAGAGCCGGCAGAACGGCTTTTTCATAGCGGCCGGTTTTGACATTAAACCATTCGACCGCGATTTCCGGAAGCGTGACGCTCCCGGCTTCCGAAGGAATGTAAACATTGGTTATCTTTTTAACGGCAATGATTTCACCGTTTTCAACCTTGGCTTCCGTCAGCGGCTTTTCGGGATATTGTTTCATGCCGCTGACCGGCGCGAATTTAATCTCGGGAAGCTGGCTGTCGATAACCCCTGCCGCCCGCAGATAAACCGTCCGGCTGACGGCGTCGCCGACCCGGAAAACCGGTCCGGCCGGATTCCATTCGGCAAATAATTTTACGTCTTCGGCCGGTATCCACCATTGGCCGTTGGCAGCCGCCGCCGGCTTAACGCTGACCGGGATCGGATCGGTAGTCAGATAAACCGGGTTACGGTTGGCAAACATATCGCTGAGGCCAAAACCGATTCCGGCAAAATCATCGCCGAACAGGTCGGCAAACGGGTCATAGCTGCGCCGGTTGGGCTTGCTCAGATAATAGCCGTTGATTGCCGCCTGCGGAATCATTAATTCGCCGCTTTTTTGCGGGAACAGGGCATAATAAAACTTAATCTCGCGCAGGCTTTTTCCGTCAACCACTTTGCTGCTGACGGTCGGTTCTTTCAGAAGCTTGATAATCCAGTCTTTGGCTTCTTCTCCTTCAAAAACCGGCATTTCTCCCTGAAAACCGCCGGTATCGTATAAGGTCAGCACCAGATTAACCTGCTGCTGCACATAGGGGGTCAGATTGTCGGCCGCCGCCTTAAAGGCAAATTTCGGCCGGCTGTCGGCCGCAGAGGTTTGCTGAGCGGAACCTGCCGCCGCCGCGTTAACGACGTTTATGGTTATCGGGTCGCTGCTGAGCTGTCCGAGCGTAAAGGACGGAATGGTAATCTGGCCTTTGTTTTTAGGCATCAAAACCAGATTCCATTGCCGGGTCTGGGTCATTTGGCCGTTAATAATATTGGTCAGAAAAGACTGGCCCTGCGAATAAATTTTGAAATCCTGGTTTAAGGCGCTGAAATCAGGTGTCGTATTTGTATCGCTGCCGTCATAGTCAACGTTCAGCACCAGAGTTTCGCCGGCCGGCAAAGTGGTGCGGTTGACGCTGGCAACCAAACTCTCGGCCTGTGCCTGAGCGGCAAAAAACAGGCTTAAAACTAAACTGAGTAATAACTTTTTCATCTTTACTCCTTATAGCGGTTTTTCATATATTCTTTGCGGATAAAAGCGCGGAGCAGGCCGCCCGGATCTTCGGGAATTTCGCGGTATTGCTGCTCGCGAGCCTGAACTTCTTCATCATATTTATTATCTTCCTCGCTCTTTTGCAATGCGTTGCCGCCTTTTTTCTCATCTTCGGGTTTTGCGTCGGGCTGCTCGTTCATCTCTTGAAGGTCTTGCCGGCGGTCGTTTTGCTGCTGCGGAGACGATTCTTTCTTGTTTTGTCCGTCGGCATCGTCGGCGTTCTGCGGCTGATTCTGCTCATCAGTCTGACGATCGTCGCCGCTGTTGTCTTGCGGTCGGTTTTGCTCCCGGCTGCCGTCGGAATTTTGCGGTTGTTGATTCTGTTCCTGATCCTGTCGGTCTTGTTCCTGGTTTTCGTCTTGCTGCTGATTTTGCTGTTGTTCCTGTTGCTGCTGTTTCAGATATTCCAGATTAAAGGCCGCATCCTCATGATTGGGGTCTGTTTTCAGCACTTCTTCGTATTTGGCGATCGCCTCGGCGATTTTTCCGCTTTTGGCCAGCGCGTTTCCCTGATTATAAAGCGCCGTAACGTCTTGTCCCTGTGAAAAGTTTTGCAGCGCTTTCTGATAATCGCCCTGGCGGTAAAAGCTGGAGGCCTTCCATTGCGGATCGGAAAACTTTCCGGCCGCTGCGGCAAAATCGCCCTGATTAAACGCCCGCAGGCCTTCCTGATTGTCGTTAAGGAAAAATCCGGCTTCGGCATTGGCGCTGATGCCGAGCAGCAGTATGACTGTCAAAATTCCGCGGCGGAAAAAATACAGGCAGCAGAGCAGGGGAATAATCGTCAGATAATAGCCGTAATCTTCCCAGACCGACTGTTTGTTAGCGCCCTGTTTGAGGTCGCCGCCGCGGGTTTCCGCTGCCGCCGCAATTTTGTTGACATCGGCGTCCCCGGCGCTGAACGGGGCATAGACGCCGCCGCCTCGCGCGGCAATCATTTCCAGTTTTTCCGAAGGCTGCGAGGTAACGGCCAAGACGTCAACCCGGAAATTTTCACTGCGGGCGCGCGCCGCCGCTTTCAGCG
This sequence comes from uncultured Alphaproteobacteria bacterium, assembly GCA_944391355.1. Classification (GTDB taxonomy): domain Bacteria; phylum Pseudomonadota; class Alphaproteobacteria; order RF32; family CAG-239; genus CALXWF01. Next base: position 7,967 of record CALXTG010000135.1, on the reverse strand, counting down.
CCTCGTCAAAGTTCTGTCCGGCTTCCGCGGCCAAAACAATAATGCTGCCGCGGGAAAATCCGGCGTTGCGCAGGCTTTCAGCGGCCAGATCAATCGCCCGGTCCAAACGGTCGCCGTTGGCCGGCATGATATCCCGGTTAACGGCCGGCATCAGATTGGCCAGAATCTGCGCGTCTTCGGTAACCGGCGTAATCATAAACGGCTCGCTGCTGTAAACAATCAGCCCCGCCTGCATTCCCGAACTTTGTTTCAGCAGGTCGATAATCTTGTATTTAGCCCTTTCCAGGCGGTTGGGAGCCGGGTCTTTTTCTTCCATGTCCGAAGACATGTTCAGTAAAATCATCAGCGGATTCTCCGGCAGCAGGTCAGGCATTTCTTTTTTCTTCCAGCTCGGGCCGGCCGCGGCAATAACCGCCGCGATAAAACCGCTCAGCGCAATAATTGCCAAACTGCGCCGCAGTGTCGAAGAACCGCGGATCAGCAGATAATCAAGCAGGTTAGGGTCGCAAACCCCCTCCCAGGAAGATACGTTTTGCAGGCCTTTGAAATACAAGCGATAGAGCAGCAGCGGCAGCAACAGGAGCCACAGCCATTCGGGACGCAGAAAATGAAAATCGGCGATAAATTGCTGCATTATTTTCTCCTTCGCGTCAAAACCACCAGCCCGGCTGCCAGCAGAACCGCCGCCAGCAGCGGAATATAGTAGTATTCCCGGCTTTCTCTGACAAAGCGGCTGTCGTTTTCCGCCGGTTCAAGCTTGTTAATCGCTTCGTAAACCTGAGCCAGAGAGTTCAGATCCGTTGCGCGGAAATAACGGCCTTTGGTTTCGGCGGCCAGTTCCCGCAGCCCTTTTTCGTCAAGGCCGCTCCCGGCTGGATTTAACCCTATGAGCGCTGCCATGAAATTATCCCCGGCGCCGACCCCGATGGTATAAACTTTGATATTTTCTTTTTTGGCCAGGTCGATTGCCTGTGCCAGCGAAAGCGACCCGTCGTTATTTTCGCCGTCGGTCAGCAGAATGATAATCTTTTCGTCGGGCTTGCCGGTTTCCCGGAGCGTTTTCAGCGCCAGTCCCAAAGCGTCGCCGATTGCGGTGGAATTTCCGGCCATGCCGGCATCAGTCTGGCGCAGAATGTCGGTGACCGATTTTTTGTCATAGGTAATCGGCGCCTGCAGATAAGCGCGGCTGCCGAATAAAATCAAACCGATACGGTCATCGGGGCGTTTTTCGATAAAATCCGAAACCACCGCTTTAACGGCGTTGAGACGGTTTAAACGTCTGCCCCGATAGCTGAAATCATCTTCCAGCATGGATTGGGAAATATCGGTCACCAGCAGAATATCGCGGCTGAAATTTTTAACCCTGACCGGTTCTCCGACCCATTGCGGCCGCGCCAGAGCCGTCACCAGAAGGATCCAGACCAGATAAAGCAGAAGCAGCGGGACGGAAATGCCTTTGTCTTTGCCGCCTACCTGCCAGATTTCGCCGGATTGGATGCTGATTTTTTTGATATCATTTAAAAACGGAACCCGCAGGGCGTCGCCGTGCAGCCCTTTAACCGCCGGAAGCAGCCGGCGGATAAGATAAGGCACGATTAACAATACAAAGGCAATCGGATAAGCAAATTCGGTCATAGGTTTTCTCCGATCCATTCCGCGCAGAAAGAACGCAGAATCTGCAAGTCCTGCGTTGTGTAAGTTTGGGTTTCGGACGAAATATAAGGAGCGTTCAACAGCAGTCCCGCGGCCGGCGTTTCCAGCGCTTTTTTGCTGTGGCGGTTCAGAAAGTCCAGCCATTCTTTGCCAAACATTGCGGCCGCCTGCGGATATTTAAATACGCAGATTCGGCGCAGAATTTCTGACATCTGTCCGGCCGCATTGACAATATTGGCGCTCGGAATGTCCTGCAGCAGACGCAGGGCATAGCGCTTTTTGCTTTTACGCCGGAGGTATATGAATAATTCGGTTATAATAAATAAAACAGCCAGGCCGCCGAGAATAACCCACCAGCCGTAAGCAATCGGAAACCAGGAAATGTCGCCGTCCGGCAAGTGAATATCGCGCAATTCCGGCAGATTATCATTATTCATCAGAATTCCCCTGTGTCAGTATATATTGAATTTAGGTTATATAGGCCTAAATATCAAGCCCGTTCTGAATTAATAATTTCTTTCGGCGCCAATCCCGCCGCCCCCGCCGGCATTTTCTCTCTGCGGCCGCGAACAAAAAATTTATTTTTCCGACAATAAAATCTTGCGTTTTGTCCAAAAATATGCTATCTCTAAAAAACTTTATGTAAATCTATGTATATTATTAATCTAAATAAAAATGGGAAATGTTCTGACGATTTCATCAACCGCTTTGGTTAAGGCCGGTGATGAGCAGTTTTTACTTTTCTCCCTCTCGGATACCGACATTATAAAATATGTTGTTTTCTGGGGCGGTCAGGAAAAGTATGAGAAAGGCGAAAAGGTCGAGCTTTTGCGTAATGAACGCGGACAGCTTCGTACTGCTGTAATCAAAGGTTTACGCCTTGTGACGGAACCGCTTGATTTTATTAGTCCGGAAAAAATTTCCGATTATAAGGGAAACTTGTTTTACCGGGATCAGAGCAAAAAACTCTGGGCCGTGAAACAGCCTCACGATCGAAAACGGCGCGGCGTCAGTTATATCTTCCTGCAAAGGGCAATTGACGATAACCGTTTTGCCCGTCTGCCGGCGGTGCTTCAGCATCGTCTGGAAATGCTGCAGAAATTTGTTCCCGATTTTAAGGAAAAATATCTGCGCCGGGAGTTGGAAGGCTGTCTGCAGGCCGTAAGAATTGCCAATTATTTTGAGCAATGCAGCGGCAGTGAGATAGTAAGTGAAAAGGTTTTGCGCAAAATCGTTTCGCCGAATGCCAATCCGTTGTTCTCTTTTGCCCTTGCCGAAGGTCTGAGAGATTCACTATTTTTCGGCAAACATGCCCGTCCGTTTGACCTTAAGCTTCTGGCCGAGGAAAAGGTCATGCGTCACCCGATGGCCGGAGACTGGGACGAAAAAGTTGTTAAGCTCGGAGAAATTATAACCGCTTATGTTGCGGATCTGGCTTAACAAAAAACCTCTGATTTTTATCAGAGGTTTTTTTTGAGGGCTTGAGCGGAAATTATGCCGACTTGAGCAGGCCGTGTTTTTTCTTGCCTAAAGACAGTTTAATCTGTCCGTCTTTGATGTCGGCGCTGCTGAGACGGTAGTTTTCGTCGCTGATATCGGCATCGTTGATTTTAACGCCGCCCTGCTTAATCATGCGTCTTACTTCGCCTTTGCTGGCGCAGAAGCCGATATTGACAAAGGCGTCCAAAACGCTCAGCCCGTCAGCAAGATTAACTTCCAAGCTCGGCAATTCGCCGCCGGCCTGACCCAGCTCAAAGGTCTTGACGGCGGTTTCCTGAGCCTGCAGGGCTTCGGTTTCGCCGCGGCAGATTTTGGTCGCTTCAAAAGCAAGAATTTTCTTTGCTTCGTTGATTTCCTTATCTTTGAGCGCCGCCAGCTTTTTAATTTCGTCAATGCTTAAATCGGTAAAGATTTTCAGGCACATTTCCACTTCGGCATCGCCGATATTGCGGAAATACTGGTAATAGTCATAAGACGACAGTTTTTCGTCATTAATCCAAACCGCGTTGCCTTCCGATTTGCCCATTTTTTTACCGGCAGAGTCGGTGATAATCGGGCTGGTGAAGCCGAACAGTTCGACATTATGTTTGCGGCGTCCCAATTCGGTCCCCGAGGTGATGTTGCCCCACTGGTCGGCGCCGGCAATTTGGGCGCGGCAGCCGTATTTCTGGTATAATACCGTAAAGTCAAAGCCTTGCAGCAGCTGATAGTTAAATTCCAGAAAAGACATCGGCTGTTCGCGTTCCAGACGGCTTTTGACGCTGTCCATCGTCAGCATTTTGTTAACCGAATAATAAGTGCCGATATCGCGCAGAAAGGCCAGATAATTGACATCTTTGAACCAGTCCCAGTTATCGACGATAACCGATTCGTTTTTGCCTTCGCCGAATTTCAGAAATTTGGAATAAGATTTTTTCAAACCGGCGATGTTGCGGGCGATTGTTTCGTCGTCAAGAAACGGCCGCAGTTTGTCTTTGCCGGACGGGTCGCCGATTCTCGCGGTGGCGCCGCCGACCAGCATCAAAGGTTTATGGCCGCATTTCTGAAACCAGCGCATCATCATCACCGGTACCAGATGCCCGACATGGAGGCTGTCGCCGGTCGGATCCGAGCCCAGATAACCTACTGCCGGTGTGCCTGTCCTTTCGCATTCGTACAAATATTGGTCAAAGCCCTGTTCGTTTGTACATTGATTGTAAAAGCCGCGTTCCAGCATCAGGTTAAAAAACTGTGACTTGAATTGAACCATTTTCCTTTCCTTTTCTTGATTTTTCTAACAAATTGTTAACCGATACTAACATATAAATAAAATAGTGCAATATCGGAGGTTGGTTTTTTTTATGGATATAATCAAAAAAATAAATGCTTTGGGACTGATGAGCGGCACCTCGCTGGACGGGGTGGATATCGCCGCCGTCACCACTGACGGGGTTGATGTTTATGAATTCGGCCCGGCGATGACCGTTCCCTATGAAGATGAACTCCGTGAAAAAATCCGTTCCGTTCTCGGCAAAAAGCCCGATACCCCCGAAACGTCACGACAGCTTCAGATCGTTGAGGAAGAACTGACCCGTTTTCATGCCGAAGTCGTAAAAGACTTTATGGATACTTACGGCGGTCATTATGATATTATCGGTTTTCACGGCCACACGGTTTATCATGATCCCCAAAATCGCTATACGCACCAAATCGGCGACGGCCGCCTGCTGGCCGAATTGACCGGAATTAAGGTTGTCAACCGTTTGCGCAATGCCGATATTGCTGCCGGCGGGCAGGGCGCGCCGCTGATTCCCGTTTATCATGCCGCTTTATGCGCGGACATGGAAAAGCCGATTGCGGTTTTAAATATCGGCGGCGTTTCTAATCTGACCTGGATCGGCGCTAATGGAGAAATGCTGGCCTTTGATACCGGCCCCGGCAACGCCCCGGTTAATGACTGGGTTTTGCGACACGGCGGCATGCATATGGATTATAACGGCAAATTGGCCATTCAGGGACAGGTCAACGAAAAGATTGTCAATGCCTTAATGCGTCATAAATTTTTTGCCCAATATCCGCCCAAATCCATTGATCGCGATATTTTTAAAGATAAGCTGGAAAATCTGGAAGGCTTGAGTCTGGAAGACGGAGCCGCAACGGCAACGGCGTTTACCGCCGAAGCGATTGCCTATTCTCTGGCGATGTTTGTGCCGTATCAGCCGGAAAAACTGATTGTCTGCGGCGGCGGTGCTAAAAATCCGACCATGATGCGTTTTATCCGCCAGCGTTTGAATAAAGTAGAAGTAATTTCCGCCGAAGAGCTCGGTTGGAATACCGACGCGGTTGAGGCTCAGGGGTTTGCGTTTATGGCGGCGCGCCGTCTCTATAATATGCCGATCAGTTTTCCCGGCACCACCGGCGTTCCCGTTCCGATGGTCGGCGGCGAAATCCACGAACCGGCGCTTAATGAAGACCGTCGGTAAAAGGGTTGTTTTTGATAATTTTGACCGGAACTTTATAATCGCGAATAACTTTTTCCGCGGCGTAATCGACTTCGGTAATCAGAACTTCCGCCGTATTTTTTAATGCCTCAAGACAATCTTTGGCCAGAAAATCAAGCAAAATTACCTCATCGGGGCGCCGGTAAAAAGTGGCGTGCCGCTGTCCGTCAAATATCAGCCGCGGCTCTTCAGGCTCTTTCTCCCGCGGTTTGAGGGCAAACACGACCGTCCCTTCGCGGGTGGTAAAAATTTCATAATCTTTTTCGTGTTCCATGTCTTATTGTACTTTGCTCTTAGCCCATTTAGACAATTTGATAATCTGGTCAAGGCCGCCTTTAGCCGCCTTAAAGGCCAAATCTTTTATCGGCGTGCCTTTGACAATTGACGGGGACATGGCGTTGGCCATATTATTGACGCCGCCGAGCAGAGTATCGGAAATTGTCAGCCCGTGTTTAGCCATAACCGCGCTGAATTCCAGAATGTTCGCCGCGCTGCGAACGCCCAGTTTTGCGGCTTTCTTAAGTGTGTCTCTTGCTGGCATCTTTTTTCTTTTTCTTCTGATTACGACCCCAGTCTAACATAATTTATTTTTGGCGGCAAGAAATTTTTGTCCAAGTTTTTCGTGCGATTAAGGGGTAAATAATTTTTTCAATCTCTTGTCTTTTGCCAAAAAGCTCTTATCTGACAAAACAGTAAAAAATTTTTATGTTTTAATTATGTAATAACCAAATGGTTTTTCCGACACTTTTTTCCGCGCCGCCATAGAGTTTAAGTTTCAGAACGGGCCGTTGTTGCAAGGCATTGACTTAATATCTCTGATGCCAATGTGCCGCTGTCGGAGAGTTGATCGGAAAACTGTTTTTAAAACCTGTAAAAACCCCTTGTCATTCCGTGAGGGGTTTTTGCTTTTTTAAATTGACTCCGCGGATTTCCTGTATTAAATTACTTCCCAGATTTATCAATTAAGAGAATTTAAATGTTGCAAAACTTTTACATATCCGCTTCTTTCATTATTATCCCTTAGGGGATACAGTTTTTTGCACATAAATCACCCCTCAAATTGTCATGCTGAACATGTTTCGGCATTTTCCGTAGAACCAAATAACAGGTATAAGAAAAATGAAATATTATGCTGATGTCAAAGCCAAACCCGACTTTGTAGAACTTGAAAAAGAAGTCTTAAAATTCTGGGACCAAAACAAAACCTTTGAAAAATCGGTTCATAACCGTGACGGCGCTGCCGAATTTGTCTTTTATGACGGCCCGCCGTTTGCCAACGGTACCCCGCATTACGGCCATATCATGGTGTCGTATGTCAAAGATGTTGTCGCCCGTTTCCAGACCATGAACGGCAAAAAAGTCGAACGCCGCCTCGGCTGGGATTGTCACGGTCTGCCGGCCGAAATGTCGGCGGAAAAACAGCTCGGCGTTTCGGGACGTAAACAGATTGAAGAATACGGCATTGAAAAGTTTAACAATTTCTGCCGTCAGGACGTTCTGAAATATTCCGGTATTTGGGTTGACATGTTCAAACGTATCGGCCGCTGGGTAGATTTCAGCCATGACTACAAAACCATGGATCTGTCTTTTATGGAAAGCGTCATCAGCAATTTCAAACAGCTTTATGACAAAGGCCTGGTCTATGAAGATTTCCGGGTTTTGCCTTATTCCTGGGCAGCGGAAACGCCGTTGTCTAATTTTGAAGTAAATCAGGGCTATCAGGACAAGACCGATAATGCGATTACCGTAATGTTCAAACTTGAAGACGGCCGCCATATGCTGGTGTGGACCACCACGCCCTGGACTTTGCCGTCAAACCTGATGCTGGCCGTCGGTCAAGATATTGATTACGCGGTTATGCAGGAAGGCAATGAACAATATATTCTGGCGGTAAATCTGCTCGGCAAATATAAAAAGCAGCTGGAACATGCCGAACAGGTCGCCACGGTAAAAGGATCGGAACTGATCGGTCTGGGCTATGAGCCGATGTTCCCTTATTTCAAACATCTCAAGGCGCAGGGCGCTTTCAAGGTCTTGTCCGGTGAGTTTGTATCAACCGAAGATGGTACCGGTATCGTTCATATCGCTCCCGGTTTCGGTCAGGACGACTTTGATGCCTGCCGCGCTCATGATGAGCATTTTCCGGTTGTCTGCCCGGTCGACGAAGCCGGCAAATTTACCGCCGAAATTCCCGATTATCAGGGAATGCAGGTTTTTGAAACCAATGAACCGATTATGCATCTGCTTAAGGAAAAAGGGCTGCTGGTTAAAAAAGAGCAATATACCCACTCTTATCCTTTCTGCTGGCGTACCGACACCCCGCTGATTTACAAG
>CALXTG010000134.1 GCA_944391355.1 uncultured Alphaproteobacteria bacterium | reverse complement strand
TAACTCTTCAGGCGGTACCGGCAAAACAGTCATTCCCCAAATCGGCGATGTCATGTATGACGATAAAAGTTTCGGCTCAGCCGATGACTATGCCGCGGCAAAAGCCGCCGGCAAAACTGCCGTCGGTGTCATAACCGAGGTGTTGGACGACGGATCAGTCAAAATTATGAATCTTAAAAATCTGACCTTCAGCACAACCAATACAACAGGCAACTTTAATCCCGATAATCCTTACGGCGAGAGTATTACAAATACTTATCATACGACCTCGGCAGCATATTCGACGGATATTACCGGGATTCCCAACTATAACAGCAGCGCCGCTTTAACCGCTTTCAAATCCGGCGGAACCGTTGAGATAACCCAGACGCCGTCCTCTTCCGGCGGCGATATGTTTGTCAGCGCCGATAAAAGCGAGAATTTTAATGCGATTCTGAAGCAATATGACCAACTGCTCAATGATACTTCTTATAAAGGCGTCAATCTGCTGCGCGGCGATAATTTGTGTATTATCTTTAATGAAAACCGCGACAGCCGATTCGAAGTCAGGGGAACCGATATTTCTTCGCAAAACATCAACTTGCACGCTGCGGATTGGAAAACGAAAAGCGATGTCGATGTTTCTCTGGCGGAACTGTCCGAGGCAATTTCCTGCTTACGTTCATTGGTCAGCGAACTGGGCAACAGTTATTCAATCATTACCACGAGACAGGATTTCACCGAAAACCTGATTAACGTTTTGGAAGAAGGGGCGGATAAGTTAACGCTTGCCGACATGAATCAGGAATCTGCCAATATGCTGGCGTTACAGACTTCGCAACAATTGGCCGTTAATTCCCTTTCGCTGGCAAGCCAGGCTTCTCAGTCAATTTTGAAACTGTTCTGATTATAAAAACTTAATCAGGGCAAAACCGCCTATCAGCAAAGCTAAAAACAGAACTGACAAAAGACCGAGATTTTTTTCAATAAAGACTTTCATCGATTCACCGTATTTCTTCAGCAGCCAGGCTACCAGATAGAAACGCATTCCGCGGGCAACCACCGAAGCCAGACCGAATACCCAGATATTCAAACCGACCACACCGCTGGCAATCGTAATAACCTTATACGGAAAAGGCGTAATCCCGGCGCCGAAAACAATCCAGGCGCCCCATTCGTGATAATAGCCCTTAAAGACATCAAACTGGTGCATATAACCGTAAAAGCTTAAAATCGGCTTGGCAATCAGATCGAAGAAATAAACGCCGATAATATATCCGAAATAACCGCCCAGCACACTGGCAACCGTTGCCACCCCGGCAATTTTCCAAGCCTGCCGCGGGGTCGCCAAAACCATCGGAATTAACATAATATCCGGCGGTATCGGAAAAAACGAACTCTCAATAAAAGATATAATAAATAAAAAAGTCAGCGCATTCGGCCGGGAAGCCAGATAAATTAAATAATTATACGTTTTTTCAACCAATCCCCGGCCCCAATTCATTACCCTGTTCAACCCCATAAGCAGCTCCTTCATCACAAACTCGGGTAATTATAAGAGCAGAATCTGAAATTTAGCTGATAACTTTTTCTATATCCACAAGATTATTTTCATTTTCGACCCGAAAAACTTTTTCGTTATCCAACTGCGGGCGCAAAGAAACAAACTCATCATTATCTTTATGTACCAAAACGGCGCGCGCTTTGTTCTTGCGCAAATAATTTTTGGCCGCGCGCGGATCATGAACGATAAAAACACTGTGACGTTTTTCCTTTAACTTTTCTCCGAGACCGTTTTGCAAAGGATTATAATCTTCTATCAGCAGAACATCATGTTTCTTTCCGCCGCGGACATAAACTTCCAGAATTTCATACAGCAAATCAAGGTTAACCGGTTTATTCAGAAAATGAGCCACGCCTTTGGCAAAAGCCAGATCCCTATCTGCCACGACCGTCATCATTACGACCGGCGCCGCTTCTACCTGCCCGCCTTTTTCCAGCCTTTGCAAGACCTCCCAGCCGTTCATATCCGGCATATTAATATCCATCAGAAAAATATCCGCGGGAATCTCCCGGGCATACTGCAGAAATTTATAGGCGTTATCCGTGGCAAAAACACGATACCCTTGCGCTTCAAACAAATTTTTATATAAATTTAAAAACAAGACATCATCATCAAGCATAAAAATAAGGCCGTTTTTTTCCATGACTATCCCCGCCGATAAATTAATTTACTGACTCGATATAATCACTGAAAAGAAGCTTTTAAATATTATGCTGTTGTTTATAGGCGCGCCAGGTATTTTCCAGCAGCATGGCAATCGTCATCGGCCCGACCCCGCCGGGAACCGGCGTCAGAACCGCTGCTTTTCCCATCAGACCGGAAAAATCGACATCGCCGCAGAGGCGGCCGTTTTCACGGTTAATGCCGACATCAATAACGATCGCCCCTTCTTTAATCCAGTTGCCTTTAACCAGTTCGGGACAACCGCAGGCCACCGCCAAAATATCGGCTTCGGCCGTTATCTTCTCAATCTCAATTGTCTTATCATGCACAACCGATACCGAACAGCCGGCATTGAGCAGCAAAGCGGCCAACGGCCTGCCGACAATCGGCGACGCGCCGATCACCACCGCGTGAAGACCGCAAAACTTGGCGCCGGCTTCTTCCAGCAGGCGCATAATTCCCAAAGGCGTGGCCGGAACAAAAGCCCCCGGGAACCCCGAGGCCAGCCGCCCCGCATTCAACGGCTGAAAACCGTCAACATCTTTGCCGGGACAAACTCTCTCCAAAACGGCAGCCGTATTCAAATGAGCCGGCAGCGGCAACTGTACGATAATCCCGTTGACTTCGGGATTCGCATTTAACTCATCAATCAATTCCAAAATTTCCGCTTCGCGGACTTCTTCCGACAGACGAAATATCTCGCAGCCGATCCCGATCCGCCGGCAGCGGTTCTGTTTATTGCGGACATAGATTTCGCTGGCCTCGTTTTTACCGGCTAAAACCACGGCCAAAAACGGCTTAGCACCGGCTGCGGCAATTTCGCCGGCCAGTTTTTGTTCAACCTTTTCCGCCAGACGGCGGCCGTCAAGAACGCGGGTTTCAGTCATCGGATAAAGCCTTTTCCAGCCAATGTTGTAATTTTATTTTTATATGCTCTCTTTCCCCTGAAAGCAAGATTCTTTTATATCGGTCGGTCGCGCCGCCGACAACTTCCCAACAGCTTTTAGCGATTCCTGTCTCTCGGGCCAAAAAGTCGAGCAGTTCGCGGTTGGCCTTATTTTTTTCCGGCACCGCCCGCACGTTTATCTTTAAATATTCTTCCCCTTCGGCGGCTTTAAAAAGACCTTTGACGCCCGCTGTGGCAGCATTGGGCGTCAAACGAACTCTTAAAACCAGGCCTTTGTCAGTCTCGTCAAAGACCATCGGATTCTACATCAGCATTTCACTGATTCGCGCCGCGACGCGGGCAACAAAAATCAGCGCCAACAGCAAAATAAACGGCGAAAAATCGAAACCGGCAAACGGCGGAATCTTTTCGCCGATTTTCTTATAAACCGGATGCGTTGCCTTTTCCAAAAGTTCCATCGTTTTCTTGACATATTTGTTGTTAAGCTCAAGAATACCGAAGTGAATCAGCCAGTGCAGAACGACTTCGATAATCACAACTTTCATATATAAGCCGGCAACCAGTTCAATAATATAAAAAAACGGTTCAAATATAGCACCCATAAATTTAACTCCTTAATTTAGGCTCTGAGGTTTTCCCGCTGCTGCAGATATTGCTGATACAGCTCGGGGCTGAAACTCTTGATGTCAGATTTTGGCTTAAGAACGTAAGATTGTCTACCCCTAAGTTTATTTATCAACGCAATTGATTCTTCTTTGCTGCGGGTTTCGCCGCGATGATTAAGAATTTCTTCCGAAAGGCTGAAATCGGGAACCATCGATTTAACCTGCAGTTTATATAAAACCCGGTCGGGAATCTGCTTGCCCTCCAGCTTATATTGCAATACCGCAAAATAAAGTTTGGCCTTTTCGCGCTCTTTTTCACTAACCAGAGGATTGCGCAGCGCTTCTTCGCGGCTTTTGGTCGCCATGCGGATAATATTCTGAATCTCGCCGAATTCGGCCAGCTCCCGCTGCATTTTCTGCAGACGTTCATAATCTTCCTGACTGGTAGGATGCTTATATAATGCAATCATCGCAATCAGAGAACGGCGGCGCTTTTCCAGATTCTCCAGATAACGCTGACGGCGGCGGATTGCCTCTGCCGTCAATTTTTCCTGATTCATGTCTTTGATAATATCCTGCCCCTCCAGATACCAGGTGCGGATATCGGCGGCATCGCGGTCATTTTTAATCGCGGCCAGCAGCACCAGATATTTTCCGGCCTTAAGCCGCTCTTCTTCTTTGGGCTCGGGATTTTTCTGCGCGTCTTCCCTATCTTTTGTGCCGTTTTTAATCGCGCTGCGGATTTCCAGCAGTTTGGCCCATTTTATCATCAGGAAATCAAGTTTTTCTTTTGCCCGCGGCGAATTACTGCTGCGATACAGCGCCACACAGTTGCGGATTTCGACTTCTCTCTGCTCCAAATCGCCCAAAAACTCTTCACGATGCGCAACATCGTCATGGGTAATTTCACCGTCGGTCATTTCATGGATAACTTTTTGCCCGTCGTCAATCCAGCGCCAGTATTCCTCCTCGGGGTTGGTTTCCGAGTTAATTCTCTGGATTGATTCTGCTACCATAAATGCCAGATCGGCTCCGCACAAAACTTCTTCACCGATTTTGACGTTCTTTTTCGGGTCTTCAACCAGTTCTTTGGTCAGGTCATGTTTGGCTTTTTCATCCAAAGTCGGACATTTTTTATCAAGTCCCTCTTTAACCATTTTATATTGAGGATCCTGCTGCCGCGCCGTTTTTTCTTCCGTCGGGCGGCCCTGCAGCTCTCTGATTTTGTCGGCTTCGCTTACCATATCTTATTCCTTTGTTTAATCACTGCCCATATCACCGTTCTCCGCAGGACTACGCGTCTTCAAAAATAACCTTGGCTTCTTCGAGCCAGATAATCCGGTCAATAACCCACTGGCTGATCTGGGCGATTTTTTCCAGATCAATCCCCATCGCTAAGCCGACCTTGCCGATTAAAAGCGTTTCGCTTTCCGAAAGCTCGTTATCGGCATGCGCCAGCATGCACATTTCCTTAATCAGTTCCAACGCAATCCGGCGGTTGCTGATGACTTTCACCGATTCGATAATTTCTTCGTCGCTGCCGATATTCAGAATTTCTTCAACCCGTTCCTTGGGAATACCGTAAATCAGCGCCATCTCCCGGATAAACTCTTTTTCCTCTTCATCAAGTCTGCCGTCGGCATTAGCCAGACGAGCCAGTGCTTTCATAAAGGCGATTCGCTGCTCTTCGCTCATCTCTGCCACATATTCCATATTATGCTCCATTATCACGTTGTTCATCCTTTTTTCAGGTTAATGTTTGCTTTATCATATAAAATATTGCCGTTTTTAGCAATCAAAAAAGCAAAACTCTCAAAAACAAATTGAAATCCGGCGCCTCTGCGGTTAGACTGAAAGACAATCATAAGCTAAACAAAAGAGAACAGAGTGAGTAAAAAATATTATATCAAAACCTTCGGCTGCCAGATGAACGTCTATGATTCCTCGCGCATTGCCGATATGCTGCAAAACCTCGGCTATGAAGAAGCCGCCTCTCCCCGCCAGGCCGACCTGGTAATTTTCAACACCTGCCACAACCGAAAAAAAGCCGCCGAAAAGGTTTTTTCAGATTTGGGACGGCTTTATAATATCAAACAGGAACGCCTGGCCGAAGAAGGACGCGACATGATCATCGGGCTGGCCGGCTGCGTGGTTCAGGCCGAAGATGAACAAATTGCCAAACGCGCGCCTTATGTCGACTTCGCCACCGGCCCGCTGACCTATTATCGCATTCCGCAGCTGCTTGAGGAAATCGGACGCAAAAAAGGCGTCAGCCTGATTGATACCGATTTTCCCGCCATTGATAAATTTGACTATCTGCCCGACAATCAGTCGCACGGCGGCTGTTCCTATCTGGCCATTCAGGAAGGTTGCAACAATTTCTGCACCTACTGTGTCGTTCCCTATACCCGCGGCGCCGAATTTTCCCGCCCGGTTGAGGCGGTGCTTGCCGAAGCCAAAAGACTCGTCGCCGGCGGCACTTTGGAAATAAATCTGCTCGGCCAGAACGTCAACTCCTATCACGGCGAAGATTCCGCAGGAAAAGAACGCAACCTGGCCTACCTGTTGCGCCGTCTCAGCGAAATCGACGGCTTAAAGCGCCTGCGCTATACCACTTCTTATCCCGCCGATGTCGATGACGACCTGATTAGCTGCCACCGCGACCTGTCCAAATTGATGCCTTATCTGCATTTGCCGGTTCAGTCCGGTTCTGACCGCATTTTAAAGGCAATGAACCGCCGTCATAACCGCGACGATTATATCCGGGTAATAGACAAACTGAAAGAAGCCAATCCCGCCATCGGCCTATCTTCCGACTTCATTGTCGGCTTCCCCGGAGAGAGCGACGCCGATTTTCAGGCCACGCTTGATCTGGTAAATTATGTCAAATACATTCAGGCTTTTTCTTTCAAATACAGCCGCCGTCCCGGCACGCCGGCCGCGGTCTATGAAAATCAGATTGAGGAAAAAGTCAAAAAAGAACGGCTCGAAATCCTGCAAAATTTACTATTTTCTTACCAATTGAGGTTTAATACTGAATCAATAGGCAAGACCATGCCGGTTTTGTTTGACATGAAGGGCCGGCATAAAGGGCAGCTGATCGGACGCACGCCCTATATGCAGAATCTTCATGCCGAACTCGGCAAAGAATATTTAAACAAAATCGTTCCGGTTAAAATTACCGGAGCCAACACTAACTCGTTAAGCGGTATCGCGGAAGGAATATAACTATGGCGGAAATAAGCTTTGAGCTCTATAACAATACGCTGGTTCAACAGCTGGTCGGAGAAGCCGACACGCATCTCAAACTGATTGAAACTCTCCTGGGTGTCGAAATCGGAACTTTCGGCAACCAGATTACGATTAAAGGCAGTGATGCCGCCGTCAGCCAGGCCAAAAATGCCATTGATATTCTGTATCACAAACTGTCCAAAGGCATAGCCGTCTCAACCGAAGAAGTTAAAGCCGCCGTCCGCATGAGCGACGGAGACGCGCAGAAGATTGACGACAAGAACTTAAACGACATTGTCCTTAAAACCAAAAAACGCCATATTTATCCGCGCTCGGCCACTCAGGCGCTCTATATTCAGGAAATGATGAAAAACGAGCTGGTCTTCGGCTTGGGGCCTGCCGGTACCGGCAAAACTTATCTGGCCGTCGCCTTGGCCGTTTCCATGATGCTGGAAGGTAAAATCGACAAGATTATCTTGTCCCGTCCGGCGGTGGAAGCCGGCGAAAACCTGGGCTTCCTGCCCGGCGACCTCAAAGACAAGGTCGACCCTTATCTGCGCCCGCTTTATGACGCGCTTTATGAAATGCTGCCGGCCGAACAGGTTGACAAGAAACTGGCGCTCGGCGAAATCGAAATCGCCCCGCTGGCTTTCATGCGCGGCCGCACCCTGTCCAATGCTTTTGTTATTCTTGACGAAGCCCAGAACACCACCCCAATGCAGATGAAAATGTTTTTAACCCGCCTCGGCGAAAACTCCCGCATGGTGGTTAACGGCGACCTCAGCCAGGTTGACCTGCCGCGCGGCACCATCTCCGGCCTGCGCGATTCGCTCGACACACTGAAAGATATTCCCAACATCAGTTCGGTTCGCTTCAGTGCCGCCGATGTCGTCCGCCACGGTCTGGTTGCCAAGATCGTCAAAGCTTATGAAGAAAAAAGCAAGAAGATTTACGGCGATGAATAACCAGCAGCTGCAAATAACCGTAGAGGACGAACGCTGGCTTCAGGCGCTGCCGGAAGTTGAAGATTTATCCTCCGAAGTCGCCGACAAAGTTCTGGCTTGGATTCTTTCCCATGAAGACCTTGACCTGTTTCATCTGAACCTGCCGCTGTTTATCAACCTTTCTTTAAGCAATGACGAACAGGTGCGCAGCCTGAATAAAGAATACCGCGGTCTCGACAAATCTACCAATGTCCTGTCCTTTGCCAATATCGACGATGAAGATTTTCTTGCCGAATGCGAACTCTATGACGAAATCCAGCTCGGCGACATCATCATTGCCCTGGAAACCATGCAGCGCGAAGCGGCGGAACAAGAAGTTTCTTTCCGGGATCACTATTGTCATCTGCTGGTTCACGGCTTACTTCATATTCTCGGCTACGACCACATGGAAGCGGAAGAAGCGGCCGAGATGGAAGCCTGCGAAGCGGCTATCCTGCAGCTGATGAATATCAAAAACCCCTATGAGGATTAAACAAAATCATGACTGAAGAAAATCATCACCCCGGAACTTTCAAATCAATCTTCAAAAATATGTTCGGTTCCAAACCGGACGAGAATGTCCGCGAAACGATTGAAGATCTGATTGAGGAAGCCAACTCCAACGGCGAAGATCAGTTCAGCGAACATGAACAGCTGCTTTTGAACAATATTCTCTGTCTCAAAGACAAAAAATGCGGCCACGCCATGATTCCCCGCGCCAATATTGTCGGCTTTCAAAAAGACGGCACCGTCGGCGATCTGGCCGAGCTGATGATTACCCGCGGCCATTCGCGTATTCCGATTTATGACGAATCTTTAGACGACGTTATCGGCGTTATTCATGTAATTGACTTGGTCAAAAGCCTGCTTGCCGGCGAACGGGATACCAAAGTCCGCGATATTCCGATTCGCGATGTCAAGTTCGTTTCGCCGTCCATGCGGGTGCTTGATCTGCTGCGCGATATGCAGCTCAACAAAATTCATATGGCGCTGGTGGTTGACGAATACGGCGGAATTGACGGCCTGGTAACGATTGAAGACCTGCTTGAGGAAATCGTCGGCGATATTGAAGACGAATATGACTTTGAAGATGAACCGGTTATCGCTCTGCAGGAAGGCGGCCTGATTATTGCCGATGCCCGCGCCGAACTCGAAGAAATCCGGGAAACGGCGCATCTTGACCTTTGCAGCGAAATTGACTGCGAGGAACTGGAAATCGACACTCTCGGCGGACTGGTTTTTCATCTGGCTCAGCGGATTCCCAACCGCGGCGAAATCATCGAGGGGCCTCAGGGCATCAAATTCCGTATCCTTGACGTCGACCCCCGCCGCATTAAAAAAGTTATGATTATCAAACCGGCGGACAAAAAAGATGAAGAACCCGATACCTCTGCTGCAAAACAGCATTAATACCCGGCCCAAGCTCGGCTGCCTTCTGGCCGGGTTTCTGACAGTCGGCGCCCTGCCGCCCTGGCATGTCTGGCCGCTGTTGTTTATTGCTTTTCCCTGGTTGCTGCTGCAAATCAACCGCGCCGTTTCCAAACGCCGCGCTTTTGCCTGCGGTTACTGGTTTGGTTTCGGATTTTTCGCCGCCGGCCTCTCCTGGGTCGGCAATGCTCTGTTGATTGACGCGGCGGTTTTCGGCTGGCTTTATCCTTTAGTCTTGCTGGCTGCCGGAGGATTTTTCGGACTTTTCACCGCTGTCCCGGCGCTGCTGGCTTACTTGTTCCGCGGCCTTTACGCCCGCTGGCTGGCTCTGGCCGGCTTCTGGGTTTTAAGCGAGTGGCTGCGCAGTTTTATCCTGACCGGCTTCCCCTGGAACCTGCTCGGTTCGGTTTTGGCTTTTGACATCACGCTTTTGCAGGCGGCGGCGCTCATCGGTACCTACGGTTTGTCCGGCCTGGTTTTGCTGGCCGCCTCGGCGCCGGCGCTCTGTCTGCATTACCGTAACCGCACTGCCCTGATTATCAGCCTGAGCATTATTATCGGCATAAGCCTGCTGCTCTGGGGATTCGGCAGCTGGCGTCTAAAACAGTATCCGGAAAGCGCCGGAAACCTCAAAATCAGAATCGTCCAACCGGCAATTCCCCAGCAAATGAAATGGCAGCCCGATACCCTTGAAGATAACTTTGCCGATTATATCTCTCTCAGCCGCTCTCCGGGATTTGAAGAGCTTGATTTCGTCGTTTGGGGCGAAACCGCTTCGCCTTTCCCGCTTGACCTCGACCGGGAGCATTTATTGCAGGCAGCTGCCGCCGTACCGCCGCAAGGCTTTCTGATTACCGGGCTGGTGCGTTACGGTTTTGACCCGGACGAAGGATACTACCGCCCGCGCAACTCCCTGCTGGTAATCGGCCGCAACGGCGAGATTGCAGCCGCCTATGATAAATCCCATCTGGTTCCTTTCGGCGAATATATCCCGCTGCGCCGCTTCCTTCCGCAATGGATACGTCCGATAACCGGTGCTATTGCCAATTTTATGCCCGGTCAGGGGCCGCAGGCGCTGCAGGCCGGAAACTATCCGTCTTTCGGCGGCCTGATCTGCTACGAAATTATCTTTCCCGGACAGGTTGCCGCCCGCAACCCGCGTCCCGAATGGCTGGTTAACCTGACCAATGACGGCTGGTACGGCGACAGCGCCGGCCCTTATCAGCACTTGGTAACGACGCAGCTCCGCGCCGTCGAAGAAGGGCTGACGATTGTCCGCGCCGCCAACACCGGTATCAGCGCAGTTATCAGCCCTGTGGGTAAAATCATTGCCGAACTCGGATTAAACCGGCGCGGCTTCATTGATGCGAATCTGCCCCAAACCCTGACAATATCCACAGCCTAAGAAAAAAACTGTAATATCATACCGTTAATATTAACGTTTTTAAATATAATGCTTGCATTTTATATATCTTCGCGTACTCTTTAGGGTAAAGAAAAGTGCCCTTTCAAGGGCAAATTGTTATATTTGCATACACTAATATAACATATTATATAAAAAACTTGTTGACGTCGGACCTTGAAAATCCTATTTATATAGGTATGAAACATATATAAAGGAAAAAACGAAATGACTGCAGAAACTATCAAAAGATCCAGCCGCGGAAGAACACCGACCGGACAGCCTAATCCGATTGATGTTCATGTCGGCAACCGTATCCGTTTGCGGAGAACCCTGCTCGGTCTCAGCCAGGAAAAATTGGCTTCGCTGTTAGGTTTGACTTTTCAGCAAGTTCAGAAATACGAAAGAGGCATGAACCGCGTCGGCGCCAGCCGTTTGTGGGATATCGGCAAGGTTCTGGAAGTTCCCGTCGGCTTTTTCTACGAGGACATGGATGATTCGGTTGCCTCGCAGAGTCCGCGCATGTTCAGCATTCCCGATGCCGAACCTTTAAACCTCGCCGAAGACAGCGAGAAATTTGATTTAGATCCTATGCATCGTCAGGAAACCATCGAACTGGTTAAAGCTTATTACAAAATTCCCAACCGTAAAGCCGCCAAACATATGTTTGACCTGATTATTGCCATGTCCAAGTCGACTTACAATAAAGACGAAGAATAAACTTCTGTTAATTCATACAAAAAAGAGCTGGCTTTCTGCCGGCTTTTTTTTATACTGCCAACAAAGAGTTCTCATTGATACATAAGGAAAATTTATGACTTATCTCTTCACCAGCGAATCTGTTTCGGAAGGACATCCTGACAAGATCTGCGACCGGATTTCCGATTCGCTGCTGGATCTTTATTTGAGCAAAGACAAATACGCCCGCGCGGCAATTGAAACCCTGGCCACCACCAACCGGGTCGTTATTGCCGGAGAAACCCGCAGCAGCGTTCCGGTTTCTGCCGAAGAAATTGAAGACCGCGTTCGCGCCGCCATTCGCGACATCGGCTACGAACAGGAAGGTTTCAGCTGGAAAACCGTAAAAATCGAAAATCTGCTGCATCGTCAATCCGCCGACATCGCTCAGGGCGTTGACCGTGAAGGCGCCGGCGATCAGGGGATTATGTTCGGCTATGCCAAAAAAGAATACGGATTTGACAGTAATTTTATGCCTCTGGCCATCTATCTGTCCTCCAAAATTCTGCAAAATCTCAGCCGCGCCCGCCATAGCGGCGAAATTAAAGGCATTGAACCCGACGCTAAAAGCCAGGTCACGCTGGAATATGACAACAACCGCCCGGTCGGCGTCAAATCCGTCGTCGTCTCAACCCAGCATGCCGATTATCTGACGCAGGAAGAAGTCCGCGCAACAGTTAAGCAATATATCGCCCAAACCCTTCCCGACGGCTGGATGCCTGCTGATAAAGATATTCTAATCAATCCCACCGGCCGGTTTGTTATCGGCGGCCCCGACGGCGACACCGGCCTGACCGGACGTAAAATCATTGTCGACACTTACGGCGGTTATGCCCCGCACGGCGGCGGCGCTTTCTCAGGCAAAGACCCGACCAAGGTTGACCGCTCGGCAGCCTATATGCTGCGTTACCTGGCCAAAAATATTGTCGCCGCGGGGCTTGCCGATGAATGCCTGCTGCAGATTTCTTATGCCATCGGCATTAAGGACCCGCTCTCCTTATACATTGACTGCAAAGGCACCGCCCGCGTCGATGAAGAGAAAATCCTCAAAGTCATCAAGGAAAATATTGATCTTACCCCGCGCGGCATTATCAATAAGCTTGACCTGTTAAAACCGATTTACACCCCAACCAGCGCTTACGGGCATTTCGGCCGCACGCCTGACGAAGCCGGCCATTTTTCCTGGGAGCGCCTGGACTTAAGCGAGAAACTGAAAACATGCTTTTAACCGATAACGACAAACCCAAATTTTTCGGCCGCCGCAAAGGCCGGATCATCCGCAAAGCCAAAACCACTCTGCTGGAAAGATTTTTGCCGCAACTGCGTATCTCCGGAGAAGGTTTATTAGATAAAGACGCCCTTTTTCCTCAAGGCGTCAGACAGATTTGTCTGGAGATAGGCTTCGGCGACGGCCAGCATCTGGCCGGACAGGCTTTAAATCATCCGGATTACGGCTTTATCGGCGCTGAAGTTTTTCAAAACGGCGTTGCCAATCTGTGCACGCTGCTGACCGGCATCAAAGAAGGAACCGACCTGCCGGAAAAAATTACCCTGCTGCCCGGCCGCAGCGACAATATCCGGGTCTTTGACGATGATATGCGCCTGTTGTTCGCCCGCATTCCCGACGCTTTTTTGGATAAGGTTTTTCTGCTGTTTCCCGATCCCTGGCCGAAAAAAAGGCATGCCTCGCGCCGCTTTGTCAATCCTGACAATTTAAAAGAAATTGCCCGCATTCTCAAACCCGGCGGCATTTTCCGGGTAGCCACCGACCACAAAGTTTACAAGAGCTGGACTCTGCGGCGCATGAAAGAAGACCCGAATTTCCGCTGGACAGCCGCCTGCGGCAGCGACTGGAAACACGAACCGGCAGACTGGGTGCGCACCAAATATCAAATGAAAGCGCTGCGCGAAGGGCGGCGCCCGGTCTTTCTTGATTTTGAACGAATTTAAGATTACATCCCGGGCTGGTTAACCAGAGTTACCGGATCAATCGGCCGTGTCATCTGATTGATATCCTCAATCGGATATTCCTGAACGTCGACAATGTCATTGCCCGAACGATACATTTCATTTTCAATCTGATTGCTCGGCTGCGGCAGAGGCACTTGCCCCGGCTGTAAACTTCCCAAAGCCGACTTCTCATCAATCGGCGCCGAATTATCCGACGGCAGATTCTCCGGCAGCAAGCTGCGCGGCGTTCCCTGATTGGGTTCGGGGAAAGTATTCTCCGGAGCGACAATCGGATTACCGAGCGGATTAGGACTGTCGGCCGGCTGTTCAACCATAAACTCATCGGTTTCGGTCGGCGATTTTTTTCCGATTGCATAAATAACCGTCGGCGCCGGACTGCTCTCCTCGGCAATAACTTCGCGGGCTTCGGCGGTGCCGATACTGCTGTTAACAGCGGCGAAAGCCCACAGCAGCATAACTGTCGTTCTCAAAGCTTCTTCCATAACAAACCCCTTTCCTGTTATGCCCGTTTAAATAATCCCTTTTATCGACAAAAAAAGCCGTCCCTCAAGGAAATTATAATAAAGAAAATTTATGGACAATATTTGTCTTGCATTTTTGTCCAAACAGCTGTACAATCAGTTTATATTTTAGGAGAAAAAACATGGCAGAAACCCCCAATAAAAAATATTCCCGCCAAGACCTGGAAACTATCTTAAAGCAACAGGATATTTATCTGATGTCCGCGGAAGAACTGGTAAAAGCGCATCCCGAACTGGCGGATACCAAAAACCTGGCCAAAGTCAATGATGAAATGTTTGCCGAACTGCACGAACAATCAATTGCCGATTTGCGTAATTTTGTCGAAGGCAAACTTGACCTTGATCCGGATGCTCTCGACACCATGGAAAAGTTTATCGCCACTTTTGCCGACGGCTATAAAGCCCCGGAAATGAAAAAACTGGCTGCTGACGCCCGCCATAAATTAAACGAACTGAAAACCGCCGCGCCGGAAAAATTATCGGCCGTAAAATCTCAATTGGAAGCTGAAGAAGCAGAATTTAAGCGTTTCTTAAAAGCACAGGGAGTCACCCCGGAAGAGTTCGAAAAATTTTCAGACGGCAGCAAAGGTATCTGGAGCAAGGCTTTTCACAATTGGCAGGCCAAAGAAATCGAACTCAAGGCCAAAGCCCGCAAAACTGCCGGCATCACCGCTATTGAAAATGACGAGGGCATTGATGTTCTGGCTAAAAAGGCTGAAGACAAAGCACGTCTGAAAAAAGGCTTAAAAGAACATTTTGAAGAAGATGAACTGTTCAATCGTTTTCTGAAAAGTCAGGGCATTGATAAAAACAAACTGGTTACCGATAACCCGCGCTTTAAACAAAAAAAGAAAAACCGCTATAACCTTTGGAAACGGGAACAAACAGAAACGCAATCGAACCGTTCCGAAGAAGATGAACTGTTCAATCGTTTTCTGAAAAGTCAGGGCATTGATAAAAATAAACTGGTTACCGATGACCCGCGCTTTATGCAGCAGCTGAAAAACCGCTATAACCTTTGGAAGCAGGAACAAACAGAAACGCAACCGGATCGTTCCGAACAAACCGGCGCCCCCGTTGCAGAAGCTGCCGACGAAACCAGAAAACAGCCGCAACAGAAACTGAATGTTGCCGATATCGTCGCCGCCGTTCACAAACATAAAGAAGCCGAAGCGGACGACGAGGATAATACTTTCGACCTCGGACAGGAAGATGATAACGACAGAGATAATCAACGTTATGAGACCGACGAATTAGTACCGGTTACCGTCCCTGGAAATGAAAATAACGATACCCCCCACCAGGACAGCGGCGGAAACAACCCGATTTTTGTTCCCGCACCCAATCAAACAGGAGGAAATACCTCTGATAAAGACAGGGAAAAACCGAAATCTTTTTGGGGTAGAATTAAAGACAAAGCCAAAAGATTTGCCAAAAAATACTGGTGGATACTTGGTGTCGGCGGCGCTATGGCGCTTTTAGGCAAAGACTGCAGCTGCAGTGACGGCAAACTCCCGCCGACCCAGCCGCAGGATACTGTCGTGCCGACCCCGCCGCAGATTCAAAAAGACAGCGTCAACCCGCAGGATATGTATCAGGTTGCCCGCCGTCTGGCGCATCAGGATAAAATTGAGAACCCGACCGAAGCGGCCACTCTAGCTTATACCTATCTTGACAGTCTTTCCAAACTGCCTGAAAAAACCCGTGACCGTCTGCCGGGCGACAACCTCAGTCAGAAGCTGGCCAAACTGATTGTGGTTCGCGGCGACCAGGCTCATCTGAAAGCTCCGATTGACAGCTTAATCGGCGGCAAAAAAATCAGTACCGTGGAAATGGCCAATATTGTCACCCGTGCCAAAAAAGTTACTGACGATTACGGCGCTGCCGAAGAATACAAACGGGAAAACCGTCAGGTCGGCCGTCAGACCGACCCGCGGGTCACCCGGGCAATTGTCGAAAAAGCCGGTCAAAACTACAGACGTTAAATCCGGCTTTTAGGCCGCAAAATTAAAAAAGGCACCATATGCGGTGCCTTTTTTATAACCCGCCTCTCTTATCCATGGCTTTCCCCTTTTCTCATTCTGCCGCCAACAGCCTCCTCCTCTCCTCTCCTCTCCTCTCCTCTTCCTTGCCCCTTCCCACCATATCCCCTCTCGAGCTCGACTTTTCTCTCACGCTCTTTCCCCCTCACACCTCTCTGCCCCCTCGCTACCACTCTCTGTTACTCTCGCCACCACTCTCTGCCCCCTCGCTACCACTCTCTGTTACTCTCGCCACCACTCTCTGCTCCCCTCCGGCTTGACTCGCAGTCGGCGTCCCGACCCGAGTATCTCCCCCTCTTTTGTCATTCTCCAGCTTGACTGCACCCCTCTCTGTCATTCTCCGGCTTGACCGGAGAATCCAGGTCAACAATATAGCAAAATAAACCTGGATGCTCGGATCAAGTCCGAGCATGACAGGAGAGAGAAGAGAGCGCTCCAATCAAGCCCGAGGGTGGCAAAAAAAGAAGGGACACTCCGGTCAAATCAGAGAGTGACAGTATGGGGTAAAGTCAAACCCTATACTGACAGAAAGGTGGTAAGGGGGACAAAGAGGCTGCGAGGGTAACCTCAAGAGGAGGAGTCAAACCGGAGAATGGCAACCCGAAATATTGTTATGATATAAGGCTTGCAATTCATAATAAATCGTTTACCTTAAGAATAAGAAAGATATTTTCTCCGGAGGGAACTCTATGCAAATTGAAGTTATCGGCACTTCGGGAGCTTTTGCCCCCGGCCCTAATGTTTCCATGATTATCTGGCCGCAAAAAAAACGCCAAAACGGCATCCTGTTTGATTGCGGTTTTTCGGTCTTTCCCGAACTGCTCCGCCGCGGTCTGCTTTCTTCAATTGACACTGTTGTGCTCAGTCACGCCCATCAGGATCACTGCGGTTCGGCAGTCACCCTGGCTGAATATCGCGATCAGATTGACAACCGCAAAATCGCTGCCGGCGGCATTGACTGGCGGCCGCTGTTAACTCTCTGCGACGGCGATGCCGGAAGCGAACGCGTCCGCCTGCTTCCCGCTGATTTTCCGTTGCAGACTTTTGCCGTTCCTCATGTTGCCGGTATGGAATGTCTGGCCCTTTTCTATAATCATAAATTCCTTTACAGCGGCGATACTTCCGTTTCCCTGTTAGATACACCCCAAGCCGCCGAAGCCGATTTGATTATTCATGACGCTGCCCTGTGCGGCAACCCGTTTCATTGCGGCTTAAAAAAACTGGCTGAAGCGCCGGAAGAAATCAAAGCCAAAACCTGGGTCACGCATTATCACCCCAAAGATCTGGAAGATTATAAAAAACTATGCAAAGAATACGGCCTCGGCGGGGTCCTGCAGCCGGGAATGATTTTTTCATTATCCTGAAATTAATTTTTCATATAAAGAAAAATCTTCACGTTCAAACCATATAACTTAGAGAGATAAACCTTTTTCTCCCGCAAAAAAGACAAAGGGAAAAACTCTGACAAGACAACCGCCTCGGCGGATATTTCCTGTTTGAGTTTCTGCCCCAGTTCCTGCTCGATACCGTTGCCGACATTACAGAGCAGCAATTTATAATCTCGCAGATCTTCTTTCATAAAATTCTTTCGGTAAACAAATACATTCGGCAGATTTTTAACCCGCCGCGATATCAGAAAAAAGGGCAGCCAATCCCATTCATAACCGTAAAACTGATGATGCGGAAACTTTTTCGCCAGCGGAATCAGCAAACTGCCGCTTCCGCAGCCTAAATCCACAACTTTGACCGCTTCTTTCTCCCGCTGCAAAATCTCCTCTGCCTTTTGCAAAATATCTTCCCTGACTTTCCCGAAAGAATTAATAAACGGCGGATATTTTCCCTGACAGCGGACATAGCTGACCAACAAATAAACCTCGCCTAAACAGGCTAAAACTGCAAATCCCAATACAAAATACAAAAACATATTGCCCCTTTCTGCCGACACAAAACCGCAGGCTGTTTTTCTGCGGCTTAACGGAGCAATAGTAAAAAATATGCACGGCAATGATCAAGAATTTTCACGAAACAGAAACTGTCAATATTCACTTTGCTTCATATTTACTTAACCGCCGATTGGACAAAAACAAAAAAACGGGGAACCATAAAAAAATTCCCCGTAAAAACTCAACACCAAGACGCCTAAACAGACATCTTCAGTTTCTTTTTCGCCGCCTCAGATATTTCACGCTTTCCGCCGTCAAAAACAACAAAAGCAATATCACCAGCAAGACATCATATATCGTTGCCATAGCTCTTATATTTTGATTTATAATTTTCCAATAATTTAAATTTGCTGTAAATATAGCATAATTTATTGAAATAACAAGTTTTTATTTTTCTTGCAAATTCAGCAGAGATGATTATTATCAAATTGTCTTCCGGGTATTCCGGAAGGCGGAGTGTCGAAACTCCTTTGAGCAAAATCCCCATTGAGGGAGCAGTCGATATAAGCCGCTTGCGGTCGAATAAGACTGACTGTTTTATATGAGCAGTTTCGAACTCCCTCGCCTTTATTTTTAAAGGCGAGTTTTGTTTTAATATAACAAAATTCAGGAGAACGAAATTATGAACCAACAACAATGGCAAAAAGCCTTAAAAGAATTTCAGCAGAATATCGGCCGACAACTGCTGGATATAAGACAAGAGCAGCAAATCAGCCTTGAACAACTGCAACAGGCCTGCAATATCAAACTGGAGCGCCTAAAGCATATTGAACAAGGACATGGCCGAATTAATCTCGGTGATTTAATAAATATTGCCGCTTTTTATAAAAAGAAAATATTTTTCACGCTTCATGACTGATAAAGAAAGCCCCGTATCTTCATACGGGGTTTTTCTTTAATTCATACAGACCTTTCCTAAAAAGTCTGGAGAACGAGGTGAATAATAAGAAACGAGGGGAAAATTTTTTGAGTGTACAATGGCTAAGTAAAAAAGCAGCCAACGCTGCTTTTTTATCTGTAACATCTCAGAATATCTTAGCAAGCAAGGGAAGCTACAGCAACCTTAGCGAGCTTAGATACCTGAGAAGTACATGACTAAAAATTTTACCCCGAAGTTTCTGTATTAGTTACCCGTTATACGGACTTTTCCGTAAATTCTGTAATTAGACGACCATTACACAGATTTTTCCGAAAAATCCGGAGAATGAGGCGTATAATAAGAATTAAGGGAGCCGAAGCGTGAGCGTACAAACTGGTACGTGACCGGTTCGGCTTCCCGCAAATTCTGTATTAGACGGCCAT
>CALXTG010000133.1 GCA_944391355.1 uncultured Alphaproteobacteria bacterium | reverse complement strand
GAAAGCTCGCTGCGCAGCCTCGATATGGATTATATAGATTTGCTGCTGATTCACGACTCTGAAAAATGCAAAGAACTTGCTTCCTGAAGATATTAAAGCCAATTTACTGTCGCTGTCAAAATTTGTTGAGAGACTGACGCTTTATAAAGGCGTTGATATGGAGAAATCCGATTTTGACAGTCTGATTAATATTAATATGCAGATCTCGGAAGGTTTGTTCGAGGTCGTTAAAAATAATCTGGCCAAGGAAGAGGCTTTTTCACTGCTGAAATGCGCCATTGATCTGTCGGCGGCTCGCGAGAGCAATAATCCGGCGGATATGGTTTCGGCTCTGGATAATAATATGAAGCTTTGGGTCTATATGAAAACGCTGGCCAAATCAAAGAAAAATAAATTGCCGCCCGAAACCAAAGATAATCTGATCAAACTGGCGGATTATGTATCGAGCCGGACGCTTGAAATGGGTAAGGATTTGAAAAAGCTTAATCCCAAGACGC
Organism: uncultured Alphaproteobacteria bacterium; assembly: GCA_944391355.1. Taxonomy (GTDB): domain Bacteria; phylum Pseudomonadota; class Alphaproteobacteria; order RF32; family CAG-239; genus CALXWF01. Next base: position 2,654 of record CALXTG010000133.1, on the reverse strand, counting down.
TGGACAGCATGATTATGACCAATCTGCAAATCAGCGAAGGTCTGATGGCCCGCCGCAAACTGGTTTGCTAAAAGTTTGTAACTAAAAAAAAATCCCCGCAATCGGCGGGGATTTTTTTAAGTCTTGTTTACAGACATTTATAACAGTAATTTATGCAGCCGTCGCTGACTTTGTCGACAATGGTTTTGTCGCCGCAGCTTTGGTAGGGGTGCGAGGGCGGGCAGGACGGGCTGCAGCCGCAGGAGTTACCGTAAATTGTCGTGACGCCGTTAATCTTTTCATGGCATAAGGTCAGAAAAAGCTTGGCGTTAGGCCCCATGTCTTCACGGCAGTCCGCTTCGGATTTGGGAAAACGGGCATGATCGCAGAGACAGTTTTTGTATTTGGTGCCGCCGGAATCGGTGCAGGCGGTGTCAGGATCGCCGTAGGCGTTGCTGCCGCAGCTGCCGTATTCGCTGCCGCAGCGGCAGGAAGTGTAATGCATACCCTGATCGTCACTGCAGGTCGGTGCCGAGGTGTCGGGAATTTGTCCGGCTTCACGGCAGTCGGCTTCGGTGAGCAGATAAGGCGGACATCTTTCGCCGCCGTCGGTTTCGGTGCCGTCGGTGTCATTGTTGTCGTTATTGCCGCCGCCGTTGTGGCGGGGAAAATCAGGCGCCGTATCATCGGCGGAGAAAATCATCGGCTTTTCTCTGTAGTCAGGCAGAAAGTGCGCTTTGGCAAACGCATTGCCGCTGACCGTCAGCAATATCGCCGTAAGGGATAATAGAAATTTATACTGGTGAGACATAGTCGTTTCCTTATTAATGATGGCTTATCATAGAACAAAATTTTCGAATGTCTATTATTTTCTCAAGAGAATTTTTACTCACAAGGCGGACGATAACCTTGCTTTATTGCCGGTTTATACTATAAATAAAGACAGTTACAGAGGAGATAAAAGGTGATTTTTGCAAAATTCGAAAGGCTGATGGCCTGTCGTTATCTGCGAGCCAAGCGTAAAGAAGGCTTTATTTCGGTAATTACCGGTTTTGCCTTTACCGGAATTGCGCTCGGGGTGGCGACGTTGATTATCGTCATGTCGGTTATGAACGGTTTTCGTCATGAGCTGCTGGGGCGTATTTTAGGGATTAACGGTCATATCGGCATTATGTCGCCGTCGGGTTACCCCTTTAATAATTATCAGGACGCGGCAAAGGAAATCGCCGAGTTTAAACATGTCGAGAGCGTTATTCCGCTGATTGATAATCAGCTGCTGGTTACGGCGGGAAAAGCGGCCGAAGGCGCGATGGTGCGCGGTATCAGCCGGGAGGATATGCTGCGCAAACAGATTATGCGCGACGCTTTGTCCGGAGTGGATATGGAAGATTTTGCCGGCAATAATGTTGTGTTGGGATCGCGTCTGGCGCGCAAACTGGGGGTGATTCCCGGCGATGAAATTACGCTGATTTCTCCCAACGGCAAAGTAACGGCTTTCGGAACCGTGCCGCGGATGAAGGCTTATACGGTGCTGGGAACTTTTGAAGTCGGAATGTTTGAATATGATTCCAATTTTATTTTTATGCCGCTTGGGTCTGCGCAGCTCTATTTCGGAATGAAGGGGGGCGTGACGCATATTGACGTAACGCTTGATGACCAGAATGCCGTCGGGGCGGTTAAAAAGGCAATCGAACAGAGTGTCGGCGGGTCGGGGGCTTATGTTTATGACTGGCAGCAGACCAATGCCGCTTTCTTTAATGCGATTGCGGTTGAGCGCAATGTGATGTTTTTGATTTTGACTCTGATTATTTTGGTGGCGGCCTTTAATATCATCACCGGTTTGATTATGCTGGTTAAAGATAAAGGCCGCGATATTGCGGTTTTGCGAACCATCGGCGCCAGTAAGGGAATGATTATGCGGATTTTCTTTATGGACGGCGCATTTATCGGCGTGGTCGGGACAACGCTGGGGCTGGTGCTCGGGTTATTGTTTTGCGATAATATCGAAACGATCCGCCAGTTTTTGCAAATGGTTTCGGGACGCGATCTTTTTTCGGCAGAAATTTATTTTCTGTCCCAGCTGCCGGCGCGCGTAGATCCCGTCGAAGTTATGACGGTTGCGGGAATTTCCCTGCTGCTGTCTTTCCTGGCAACAATTTATCCGGCTTATCGGGCGGCCAAATTTGATCCGGTGGAGGCTTTGCGTTATGAATAAAATAACACCGACTTTAGAACTTAGAAAAGTTGTTAAAACCTTTAAACAGGGATCGCAGAATCTTGAGGTTTTGGCCGGGGTTGATTTAGAGATTATGCCCGGGGAAATCGTTGCGCTGCTCGGGCCGTCAGGGTCGGGAAAATCAACCATGCTGCAAATTGCCGGCCTGCTGGAAAAACCGAGCAAAGGCGAAGTTTATCTTGACGGTAAAAAATGCAGCAAGCTCGGTGACAGTATGCGCACGGCGCTGCGCCGCGATTATCTGGGCTTTGTTTATCAGTATCATAATCTGCTGGCAGATTTTGACGCGGTGGAAAATGTGATGCTGCCGCAGCTGATTGCCGGAGTAAACAGCAAAAATGCCCGGGAAAAAGCGCAATGGCTGCTCAGCCGTTTGGGGTTGGAAAAGCGTTTTAAACATCGTCCCAGCGAATTGTCGGGCGGTGAGCAGCAGCGGGTG
>CALXTG010000132.1 GCA_944391355.1 uncultured Alphaproteobacteria bacterium | reverse complement strand
CCGTCATTTTTTTTATGCAACAGAATCTGCTTGCTTTATAACAAGCGCATAAACCATAAAAAAAGAGTATACCTTATAATAAAGTATACTCTTTTTTGGTAAATAATGGGTTAATTTTTTTATTTACTTTATCTCCCATTAGAATATGCGTTGCGGCGCTGCTCAGCCTCAATTTTAAACTGCAGATCCTGTTCTTCGCTGCGTTTTTTTAATTCGTCGGCCAGCTGGTCGTTTTTATTTTCACTGATTTTTTTATAATCGTTATAAGCCGCGTCTTCCGCTTCATCTCTGCGTTTTTCGGCTTCTTTAAGCTTATCATTTACAGCATTAATTTCCTCAACACTCGCACCGGCGTTTTGCAGGCGGCGCTTTTCCTGTTCCAGCGCATCAACTTCCTGGATTGCCGAAGCATGTTCCCGCAGAGCCGGCGTAGACAACAATTCATCGCCCTGCATTAACCGATCAAGGGTTGGGGTCGTGCTTTGTTCCTGCGTTTGAACAGTCGGCTGCTCATTACCTCCTCCGGTATTTCCGTTATCCGAGCGGCTGCCGCCGACAGCTCCGGTCGCATTCAAAATCGCCCCAACGCCTGCAGCAGCACCGGCCGCAGCACCGACCATTCCGCTAACATCACCGGAACCGGCCATCGTAACAACGCCTTTGGCGTCATATGCCGCTTCGCCGACATTATCCAAAACCGGATTTGCCGTTTTATCAACACGGTCTTTAATTTCATTAGCCGTCGAGCCGCCTTTGCCTTCGCGATTTAACCATTCCGAAATCTTATTGGTGGAACCGCCGTCGTTACGCACCTGGCGGTTCTCCGCCAACTGCTGCTCGGTTTTGCCGACATCCTGAATGGAGTTAGCCACGCCGCTGGTTTTGGCACCGATAGTGCTGACCGTCGATTCAGCCCCCTGTTTCAAATCTTTAACACCGCCGGCAATATCAGAGGCGGAATTTAACAAGCCTTTAATTCCGGTTCCGTTATTTTCGACCGAGTTTTTAACATTTTCGTAAGTAGCCGCGGCATTTTTGGCAAAATTGATGCCGGCATCAACCGCGCTTTTGGCCTGCTGGGCAGCATTGGCAATATTTTTAACATCGCTGATAAAGCCCTTAAAGCCGCGTTTTTCATCTTTGTTTTTGCCGCTTTCCGCATTTCCGCCGCTGCCACTTCCGACATTCGCGTCTGTAATATCAAGGTTTTCATCTATTCCGCCGCCGGAAAGCCCTTCTCCGCCGACAAGCGGAAGCCCCGTAACCGGATCAAAACCAAGCTGCCCACCGGAAGTTTCCGTTCCGGCGCCTCCTCCTGCGCCACCGCCGCCGAAAGAACCGTCAGGATTAAGGCTTCCGTCGGCGCCGCCGAAAGAATCACCGGCAGTACCGGCCGTATCGCCGAAAGCGCTGCCCAGATAGTTTCCGTAAGAGAGTTTATAGCTGGTTCCGTCTTTGGTTACGAAATATTGAATAAACAGCCCCATACTCGCGACCAGAAACAAACCGATGGCGATGTGGGCAAAGTGTTTCCAACTGAGTTTTCCGAAAATAGCCATAAAGGCAAAGGCAATAATACCAAAACCGGCCAAAACAAACACCAGCTGTTTGACGCCGGTCAAAACACCGACTGCGCGGCCGGTTATGGTTTCAAAAACATTAGCGGCATAAGCCGGCGAAGCTGCCAGCAGCAGGAAGGCTGTCAAACTCATCAGAAATGATAATTTGAACAATTTTGAAAAATGTTTCATGGCACCCTCCTTATTTTAATGAGTCGGTAATGCCGGCAATCTGACTCCCCGACTTGCCGTAGGCCACATAATTGATAAAGGCCGCCGTCGTCGCAATCACAAACAGGCCGATAATAATCGCGCCCAGCCACTTCCAGTTAATATTTCCGAAGAAGCCGCCGACAGCAACCCCGATAATACCGAAACCGGCAACAACGTAAATAATATCGCGCATCCCCATAAAGATTTCAGAACCTTTTTGGGTAAGCTCCTCAAACAAAGCATAAGAATTGCTTGCAAATAAAACTGAAGAAAGGCCAAACATTAACGCGCTCAAGATCAAAACTTTCTTTACTTTTACAGGCAAGCCAAGCATTTTGCATCTCCCTTCACGGAGAAAACGGAAAAGAAAAACGAAAAGGAGGATCCCGGCAGTATTTGCGAACAAACTTTCCATGATATCCTCCTTTCGTTTATTATTATTCAGGCGACTATACGTTACCGAATGTATCACCTAAAGTGGTGCTCTGGATTTTCGAGTCACCGGTCGCATAGTTAACGATCGACGCTGCAGCGGCCAGAATAGCCAGACCGACGGCCAGAGAAGCAAACCACTTCCAGTTAATTTTACCAAAGATCGCGGCAAAAGCCAAACCGACCAAACCGAAACCACCGACAACAAAGATGATGGTTTTAACCGATTTGAACACATTGGTTGCTTTATCCGTCGCTTTGCCCATCAAGTCATCGGCGGCAGCGAAGGAGTCACCTGCCGTGGCCATGACCAGGACTAATGCCAGACAGCAAATTGTCCAAATGTTTCTTTTCAAAAATTGCATAATCGTTCTCCTATAAATAATTGTGCAAATTAACTCCATATACCTTTATAGAATATCAAACTTTTGATTTGATTTCCAGCATAAAACCTTATAAAGCAAAAACGTTAAGATATTGTTTATAATAAATAAATTTTGCTGTAACAAAAAATTCACACTGCTTAACAAAGGGTAAACGGAAAAATTATGCCGCTTTTTCAGAACACTAATATTTGAAAAAAGATAAAAGCCCGGGCAAAGAATCCACAAATACGGTGGATATTTTTATATGCGTGTTGCCAAGAGTCGCATTTTGATTTATCAAGGTTTGTGAGGGGTTTAATTTATGAAAAAAGCAGGTCTGAAAACTTTTATCTGCAGCTTTGTTTTTTCACTGTTTATGATTTTGGTCGTAAACAGCATGTTTATGCGCCCCCGCCCCCTCAGCAGCGACTTGAAAATCCCTCAGAAAAACATCACGCTGTTTCTCAAGCAGGAGGCTGAATTTGCCGCAAAAGCAGAGATTATTCCGGTTAAAAAAATTGCGTTAAGACTGCCGGAAAAACCGCAAAAGTCCGCTTTTGAGAATATCGAAAGCGAAATTCCCCTCGATTTCGGAACAGCAGAAGAACCGGCAGACCGTACGCAGCAGCTTCTGGCCGATGCCGGCAGCGATATTCCGCTGGAATTTATTGACGGAGCCGCTCCCGCACCGAAAGCCAGACCGATTTACAACGGCGAAGAAGGCCTAGAAAGTGACCATAAAATCATTAAAGACTATGATATTTTCATCAAAAAGAAACCGGCTATTGATGAAAAAGCTGTTATTCTTGCCCAAAACAGCCCGCCGCCGGTAAAAGGCAAAAAGGCCGAAACGCAGCCGGGAAAAACCGTTCAGCCGCACAAAGCC
>CALXTG010000131.1 GCA_944391355.1 uncultured Alphaproteobacteria bacterium | reverse complement strand
GCTTTTGCTTCATCCTCAATCGACCGCGCCGATCCCAGCTTTCTTTTTTCAGCTTTTCTGCCGTCGGCCAGAGTCGTATCTTCGGCAATATGTTCGGACACGCCGGCGATTTCCTGGGCGATCTGATAATCTTCCAGATTGCTCATATAACCGGCCCAAGCGACATAAACCTGGCTCAAAATCAAATTGGTCAGGCGCTGGCGGCGCAGGGCTTCCATATCGCCGAGATTGGTTTTGCGGCCTTCTTCAAAAACGGTAATACCGATTTCTTTGGCCTTTTTGGCCCAAACGCGGTTATAGTACTGGGGATCGCTTTTGTATTTGGCAGTACCGGGATCGCGGAACTCACGGAAAGAAACTTTTATTTCATCAATATCGGTTGCCATATCGCGAATCCGCAGCTCGGGACGGTTCGTTAAAGCCAGCCATTCAAGCTGGGCAAGATTGCTCTTGATTTCGGGCAGCGAGAAGTTGCCGTATTCGGGGCCGACCAATTTAAATTCGGTCGAGGGATGGAAGCCGAGCAGCGCCGAAAGCCTGACTTCGGCCGTTTCCATATCGCGTTTCAGAATCGACAGGGTTTTGACCGATTCCATATATTTTCTTTTCTTAACCAAATCGCCCATCGGCAGGCTTTGGCCGCTGAGAGCCAGCTCTTTGGCGCGGGCGTTGATTTCGTCGACCTCAAGCGTCATAAATTCAATCATGCTGTCCATGACCGGCAGCAGTTTCTGAGCGCTGAGCGCTTTCCAATATAAAACTCTGGTTTCCTGCAGAATGTTATGAATGACTTTGCGGCTTTGTTCAACAGCCAGATTGTTTTTATACTGCTGATCCAAACTCTGGTAATAAACCGTGCCCATATCCAGAAGATTCCAGGCGACTTTCAGTTCGGAATTGGCGGCATTGGAACCGGTGCCGTTCAGATAGCCGGCCTGATCCATCAACTGCGGCAATTTGCTGACCGGCGATTTTCCGGCGGCAATCAGGCTTTGTTCATAGCTGACGACCCGGCGGGTATAATTGTATTTCAATGCCAGAGCCATCGCCATGTACATATCAATCGGCTTTTCAATTTTGCGGGGCATGGCCGAATACATATTCTGCATATCGACATCGACCCTTATCGCCCGGTCCCAGTCCGTATAAGAAACGGGTTCGGGAACGCCGGTCATTTCGGTTTTCATCATGCAGGCAGTCAGCGCCAAACCCGCCAAAAACACCAGTATTTTCTTCATGGCAAATCCTTTGTATACATCCAGATGATATGTAAATTATAACAATATTTCCGAGATGAATAGTATTTATTTGCTTTTATTCAACAATCATGTATAAAATATAAGCAGTAAGCTTTTTTGAGGTAACGAAGCAGCACGCATGTTTGAAATATTTAACACCATATTTAAATACCGGGAAAAGCAAAGTCCCGACAAGCTGGGGAAATATCCCGAGCAGGTGCATGTTGCCGCCATGCCGGAGCGCCGTTATTTATGGACGGCGCGGATGCTGGTTATTTTATCCTGCCTGAGCATCAGCCTTAACATGATGCTCGGCAGCACGCTGTATCTGATGCTGCCGCAGCGCACCGTTTACCCCAAACTTCTGCAGATCAACAAATATTTCAGCCAGCTGGAACAAACCCAGCCGGACGAAAGAACCGTTCTGGTCACCGACCTGGTCGCCGAACAGCATATTACCAATTATATTTTGCTGCGCCATACCATATCCGACGATTATGACGAGCTGCTGGAACGCTGGGGAAAATGGCAGACGCTTTACTGGTATTCATCTCCGGAAGTTTATAAAAAATTTGCCGACAACGACGTCAAATTCAATATTATGCAGTTCCGCGACAAATCTTTGCAGCGGCGCGTTGTCGTCGAATGGGTAAGGCCTTTGACCCGCGGTCTGTGGCAGGCGCAGTTTCTGATGCAGGATTATTACCCGGAAAGCGACAAGCCGCAAACGACCATCTGGCGCGCCAATCTGCGGATTGCCTATAAGCGCATTCCCTTCCGCAACAAAGAAGACGTGACCAAGAATCCGTTCGGTTTTGTGGTCGAAAACTATTCGCTCGGCTATGTCGGAACGCCGGAAACTTCCGCGCATTATCTGGAAACCGCCAAAGAACTGACCGAACAAAATTATCGGAATCAGTAAAAATCTTTATTCTCCGCCGTTTTGTTAACCTGAAATTTATATATTCGGGCTTACTATTTATAATATGGATGAAGTTTAAACTGCAAAAAGCACAGATTCGAGGTTATATCTTTGGCCGGCAATATGGAAAATATCACGGGAGTTCTCAATCCTGCCGAAAAAAACAAGGGCGAGGAGCCGATTGTTATTGCTCAGAGATATCTGAACATCTTTCGACAGCTGCATATTTTTGATGACAGCCGCAAAGCTGCTTTTAATCAGAGCCTTCTTGACCTGCCGCCGGAAATCCGCGGTATGTTCAGCAATCTTCCCGGCGGCTCAGTTTTGCAGGAATATGTCAATAATCTGGAAAGAAAGGCCGGAATTACCCGCGACCGCACCTTAAATCCGGCGGCAACCGCCAGCGCTTCCAGCGAAGAAATGTCACAGGCCAAAATTCTGGCGACGGCTCTGGCCGAGGCTCAGATGCAAGCGGCGGCGCAAATGCAGCAAGCCGCTCCGATTATGGCGCCGGCGGCCGCAGGAGCGGCAGGCCCTTCCAAAATTGTAGCCGACGCTGCTTTTGCCGAAGAAATCGCCAAAGCCGTCAGCGCGGCAATTCAGCATTCCGACGATACGCACCGGCAGGAATACAGCGAATTAATCAGGGCGGTAACGGAATCTCAGGAAAAAGTCGCCGCGCTGCTCACTTCCGTTCATCCGGCGCCGGCCGGCGCAGCGGCAGAACCTGCACCGGCAGCAATACAGGCCACGGCAGTCAGCGATGAAAAAATCGAAACCCTGACCAAAGCCGTAACGGATTCTCAGTTACAAATGGCGAAAATGTTTTTGCAGTTTTATAATTCCAAACTGGCAAATCCCGAAAAGCTTGCCAGCGCCGAAATTACCGAAGCGGTTACCAAAGCGATTACCGACTCGCAAATGCAAATGGCAAAAATGTTTCTCGAACATCAGGAAAACCGGCCGGCCAGTGCGCCGGTTCCCGCGGCAGGCGGCGGCGAAAACATCAAGGTCATCGACAACAGCGACGCAATCGTCAAGGCTATCAGCGAATCGCAGAAAGAGCTGGTTCAGCTGCTGATGCAGCATAATACGCTGAATCAGTCAGCCAGCACCAGCAGCAATGCCAATAATATTCAAATCAATACCGCGGCAAACTTTCCGCCGGTAGAAGAACTGGTCAGCGGCATTGTAAAAGCCCAATCGGAAATTTTCCGGGAAGTTGCCGCCAATCAGACTAAAGAGCTGACGGCGATTATCGGCGTTGCCCTCAAAGAAAGCCAGCAGATATCGACCCGCACGATTGTCGAGGCGCTGAAAGGGTTTCATCAGGAGAATCTGAAGTTTTGGGAGAATCAGACGACAAAAACGATTGCCGTTCCGGTTTATCAAGCAGCTCCCGCTCCGGCGGTTTACGGCTCTCCGACAGCAAGCGAATCCGTCGAAACCGTTTCGGCCGAGGCAGAAATGCCGCCCCTTCCGGAAGAAGAGGTTTCTGCTCCGGCGGAAGATATCCCGGCGCAAAAGAAAAAAAAGAAGAAGAAAAAGAAAAAAGAACGCGAAGAAATTCTCGGCAGCGCGGCGCCGGCAGCCGATACCGCCGCCGATGACTGGGATTTGAGTAGTCTGGATATTCCCGAGGCGCCGGCGGAACTTCCGGCAGAAGAAAGCGCGGCTCCCGAAAATGACGCGTTTGCTTTTGACCTGCCCGACGACAGTTTCAGTTATCAGCCGGAAAATGAGGCGGCAGCTCCCGAAAGCAGCATATCCGCCGGGGGGCTGGATAATTCGCTGTTTGATTTTGATACGCCGGCCGAACCGGTTTTTGAAGCGACAATTCCCGAACCCGAACTCAGCGAACAGACGGCAGAAGACGAAATGCCGGCAGAAATAATTTCCGCACCGGAAGAAACAGCTTTTTCCGAAACGGAATCCGCTGCAGAACCGGAAGACGATGCTTTTTCCGAAATGCCGGCACCGGCTAAACCGAGCTGGAAATGGGCTTTTGACGAAGAAGAAAAAGAACTTATGGAAAATGCCGATGATCTTGTCGACCTTGACAGTTACGGCAGTGAACCGGCCGAAACCGATGTCCATAAAAACATCTGGCTGGACGACAGTTTTGAAGATACGCCCGCTCCGGACGAAGAACCGGCGGAAGCGGCGGAAAGCGTGACAGCCGCCGAAGAAACCACTGACGATGCGGCACAGGACTGGGAATGGGAATACGAGGAAGTCCCCGAAGAAGAAGCCGCTCAGACCGGCGAAAACGCCCAGGACTGGGAGTGGGAATACGAAGAGGTTCCGGAGGAAGAAACTGCAGCCGGAGACAATGCTCAGGATTGGGAATGGGAATATGAAGAAGCTCCCGAAGAAGAAGCCGCTCAGACCGGCGAAGACGCCCAAGACTGGGAGTGGGAATACGAAGAGGTTCCGGAGGAAGAAACTGCCGATCAACATCTCTCCGGCATCGACAGCGACGCTCAGGACTGGGAATGGGAGTATGAAGAAGTTCCGGAAGAAGAAACGGAATCGCAGGAGCTGGCCGAAAGCGGCGAGAAAGACCCCTATTCTCCGCTTCTTGAGCGCGAAAACGACCTGCTGCCCGATATTAAGAGCGAAGTTTTGTTTGACCAGCCCGATATCTTGAATCCGGCGGTCAGAAACCCGGAAAATCCGGCGGAGGAGAATAATCTGCCGCCGATTATTCCCGAACTGCTGGAAGGAGAGCTTAAAAATGACCCCTACCAGCCGAATAGTGATGTAAAATAACAAGAAAAGAATTTACAAAGCAGCTTTGCTAATCTAAATTAAAAGAAAAAGAGGAGCAATTCATGGAACAACAGCCGGAAAAAGGAACCGTCAGCGTCAGCAAAGACACTTTATGGTATCTGGACAACTATATTCTCCTGAAAGACTATTTTGACCGCACGGTTTCGCGGATTGCCGCGCGCTGCGTGCGCAAAGGCAATATTGCCATGGAAGAATATCCCTTTTACGGCTATATTCTCGATGTGCTGGAAGAAATCAGCGAAACCGGCGAATATGTTCTCGACCACCCCGAGCTTTATCCCTATATTGAAAAGAAAATTCCCGGCGGCGTCGAGGCTATGAAAAAAAATCTTAAAGAATATCAGGAAGAACTGCAAAACAATTCTTCGCCGGATATGATCAAACAAGACAGCAAAGAGCTCGACAAAATGAAAGCCGCGCTCGGCGATTTTGAGAAAGGCGACGACCCGACCGCCGGCGCCGGCATGAACATGGATCAGCTGATAGACAAGCTGATGAACGAGAATAATATCAAAAAAGAAAAATTTGAAGATGAAGCGCTCGGCCAGCGGCAAATCCCGCCGCAAAATGCCAACCGCATGCAGCAGCCGCGTCCCGCCGCCGCTCCGTCTCAGGCCGGACGCCCGCAGCCCTCAGGTTCCGGACAGGCCCGGCCGGCAACGCCCCAACAGCCCAGACCCCAGGCACCGCAGGCCCCTCAGGCGCAGCGCCCGGCGCAGGCTCCGGCAGCTTCGCCCTCCAATCCGACCCCCAAACCAACCAGCAGTGATGAATAAGATGGGAAAGTTAAACAAATTTATTACAGCCGCCGTAATTATTTTATCTGCCGTTTCTATGGCGGCCTGTCAGAATCGGAACACGGAAAATCCGGCGCTAATGAAGATTTCCGAAGATATCAGCGTTGACGTGGTCATGCCGGAAAACCCGAAGATGATTCGTACCCCGGAAGGCGCCAGTTCCCTTGATTTGGAAACCCCGCTGCGTTGTTCGGTCAACTGGCAGACCCAGCAGATGATTACGACCATTCCCTATAATGTCAAGGCGTTTAATCTGGTTAAAAACGGCAGCAACGATCTGCTGCCCCGTTATGAAGTGACCGGTTTTTCTTTTGCGACCATGCCGGCCGAAAAGGCATTGAGCAAGCTGGTCAAAGAAGCCGGGATAAAGCTGATTGCCAAAGATGCGCCTTATGCCAGCATTTCGGCGGAGAATTTGCGCGGCGAGCTCTCGGAAGTCATCGGCATGATCGCCGATGCGGCGGAAATTTATTATTCTTATGACGCCAACAACAAAACGCTGCGTATCAGCCGCAAGGCAAATTTCAGCCTTTATGTTCCGAAGTCCCGGCCGATTCTGCTCGGCATCCTTGACGTTTTGCGCGGGTCGGGCATTACGGACGTTACCTCCGACTGGGACGACTATTCCATCACCTTTGACGCCGATTTCGAACTTAAAAACAAAATTTTGAAACTGATCGGCTATTTTGAAGAAAATCCGGTGCTGATAACTTATGATGTCAGCGTATTCAGAATCTATCCGTATAATTCCAAAGCTGATATTAACTGGCAGGATTTGCTGCATGTCTTTGACTACGGTACGATTAAAACCGCCAAAACCGGCGTTATCGGCAGAGTTTTGACGACTTCCGACGAGCTTAATATTGCATCGCTGAGCCGTTTCCTGCAGCGGCAGGCTAAAGTCGAGCAGATTGCCGAGGGAAAATTCGTGGTTCCGAATTTGTGGTATTCACGTTTTGACATCGGAAAATGCGGCAGCCGGAAATCTATTGACGCCAACCTTTCGATTTTGGCCAAAGCCTCGCTGGAACAGAATAACAAGATCTTTTCCCAGATTACGCTTGATACGCCGAAGGGAGAAATTACCCAGTTTAATATTCGCAGCCGGCTCGGCGAAAACTTTATGATTATCGGAATTCCCGATGCGGTTTTCAATTCCAAAGCCGCGAATTCGGAGACGCTGGTCTTTATGGTGCCGCGGATTATCCGGACATTGAAAACCAATAAACATCTCTTAAATAATGCTAAGTTACATTAAGGTTGAAAACAATGGATCAGGAAAATAATAACGACAACACAATCATTACCAACGCTTCCGGGGTTCGCCTTAAAAAAGTCAAACGCCCGGTCAGACGGGTTATGCCGGAAAATCCGCAAATGCCCCCGCAAAACACCGGCAGCGGCTTTTCGCAGCCGCCGCGGAATCCGTTCAGCAGTCAGCCGCAGAATCAGGCTGCTTCCGGGCAAAACGACGAATTTGACCTCGACAGCTTTTTAGATGAACCGGAGAATCTGCCGGCGGTTAATAAT
>CALXTG010000130.1 GCA_944391355.1 uncultured Alphaproteobacteria bacterium | reverse complement strand
TAGTCCGGCGTTTCGATTACTTTTTGCCACATTACCGGCCGCGGCAGCTCTTGCGGATAAGCGCCGCATAGTTTTTTAATACTGTCATCAAAATTGACGATAACACCGTCCATATCGCAGAAAATCATTTTCTTCCTCAATCCGTTAACTTTCTGTTTTCACTCTATTCGGCTATCAGCCCCGAGTAAAGTAACTAAATATTTTTTAATGTTTCACCGCTCTAAATCCCGGAGCGGCAACAGAAGGAAAGAAAATTTCAGGCTCAGAAAAAAGAAGCGGGACGATAGACGGCCCGTCCTTCAAGAATATCGCTAATCAGCGGCAGCTGCGGCATTACCATATCGATTTCGCCCTGAGTGACATGGTATAAGTTCAACTGGGCATCCTGTTCGTTAATCAGATTTTGCAGCGCATTATAAGCCGAATTACTGAAATTCGGTTTGGTTGACGCGAGAAGCTTGCGGTTCTCCAGCACCTGCTGCTGCAATTGCGCCGATTTGACAATACTTTTCAAACGCTGCTCGACATAAAAAAAACGGTCGGCATGCCAGCCCCTGTTGCGCAGCCAACGGGCAACTTTGGGCGGAAAGCTTTCGGAAGGTTTTTCCATACTCAGCGAAGCCTGGATATCGGGCGACTGAAAAATATTCTTGGCCGTAAAATCCGACCAGGTTTCCAAAAATTGCAGCATTTCGCCGCGGCTGACAAAATCGCCGCGCAGCAGCTGCTCCCGGTAGTCTTGTTTTTCGGAGCGCAGCCCCGGCAACGGCGTCAAAACAAAAACCGCCAGCAACGTCAAGACCAGCCATCGGATAATAAAGCGCTGCCTTTTTGTCATTGCTACCACCGCAAATTGGAAATGACAAAATCGGGATAGGCATCAAAATTGGTTGACAGCTCCCGGGTTTTGGCCACATCGGGAATATAGCCCTCGCCGACATAATTGACATGGACGCCTTTGGACACCAAAGCCGCGCTGATTCCCAAAAGATTCGCGCCTTTGATGTCGGTCGGAACATTGTCGCCGATCATTAAGGTGCGGCTTAAATCCACATTTTCAATACCGTCCAGAGCATAGGCAAGTATTTTGGCATCGGGTTTGCCGAGCGTCAAAATCCGCCCGCCCAAAACCGCATATTGTTCGGCAACGGCGCCGGGCGCCAGACATACCTTGCCGTCTTTATAAGTGGAAGTATCGTTGCCGACGCAGAGCAACGGAATATTCAGCGATACGGCATGCTGCAAATCAGGCAGATATTTATCCATTAAATCATCGGGAGAAGCGGCGGAAGCCATATACAGGAAATCGGCGCGGGCAAGATTGTCAACCGGTTTAAAATCCAAACCGGCAAAGACGCCCAAATCAGATTTATCCCCGAGAATATAGAAACTGCTGCCAATGCCGGAAAGCTCGCCGATACGGTATTTAAGGCGATAATGCAAAATTTCTCCGGCGGTAATCATACTGTCAAAGACGGCCAGAGGAACGCGGTTGTCATGCAAAATCTTTGCCAGCGCCGCTACCCGTAACGGCGAATTGGAAACCAGAACAATGTTTTTACCGATTTTTTTCATATTAATCAGCGCATTGACCGCATCTACCTTTACGCCACCGCCGTCAGATAAAACGCCGCTAAAGCCGATGATAACCGTATCAAAGTTATCAATAACCTTAGAAATATTAACGATGGGTTTTATCATTTTCATCAGTTTATTTTCCCGAAATAAAACAGGCTTGCCATTTGGTTTTGAAATTAAACCAAAATCACGCTCATATCAAGCAAATAAACCGAGTTATTCCGTCCGCGCGGTCAGATAAGTCTGCAAAGCCTGCGGAAAAGGTTCAAGAATGCGGCCCAAAACACCTTTTAGTTCGGAAATACAGATCCCGTAATTGGTAACGGCCGCTCCGGCGGTTTCGCATTTATTAATCCGGCTCAGAATCTCACGGCGGTTATTCATGCAGCCGCCGCACTGGATAACCAGCTTATATTCGCAAAGATTATCGGGAAAATCATGTCCGGAAACATGGTCAATCTGCAAGTCCTTGCCGGTCTTTTTTCTCAGCCAGTTTGGGATTTTGACCCGGCCGATATCGTCTTCTACCGCGTGATGCGTGCAGGATTCGGCAATTAAAACTTTGTCGCCGTCCCGCAGGGATTTAATTGCCGCCGCCCCTTCAACAAATTTATCAATATCGCCTTTCAGACGGGCAAACAGAGTTGAAAAAGTCGTACATTTGATACCGGCCGGCGTTTCGGCAACCATTTTATCAACCACCTGAGAATCGCACACCACCAAATCGGGCGGGATTTTCAGGTTATCCAACGCCGACAGATAATTGTCTTCTTTGACCATTATCACGGTCTGATTATAATCAAGCGCATCGCGAATCGCCTGAACCTGCGGCATAATCAGCCGGCCTTTCGGCGCTTCAAAATCGAGCGGGATCATCATTACGACCGTGCCGTGCGGCGGCACCAAATCACCGAGCAGGGGCGGCGGCGTGATAAAGTCTTCAGGCACAACTTTAATCAGCTCGGCTTTCAATGCGGTCAAGACCCGGTCACGGCCGCCTTTATCCAAAGAATTAACACAAATTCCGTCATCGCCGCAATGCATGCAGAGATCTGATTTATTGAAAATTTTAATTACCGGCGTTTGGCGTTTCTCGGCTTCATCCAGCACAAATTTTTCCGGCTCGCCGATTTTATCACATTCCAGCACCAAAATAATAATATCGGCACGATCAAAGACTTTGCGGGTTTTGGCCAGACGCTCGCCGCCGAGCTCGGTCGTATCGCCGAAACCGGCCGTATCCAGCCAGGTGACGGGTCCGAGCGGCAGAAGCTCCTGATTTTTTTCAACCACGTCGGTAGTGGTACCGGCGATGTCCGAAGTAATCGCGGCTTCCTGGCCGGTAACCAGATTTAAAAAACTGGATTTTCCGGAATTGACGCGCCCCATCAGGGCAATCTGCAGACGCAGAGATTTCGGTGCTTTTTCCATGAATTTATTCCTTACTGACAATAGATTTAATCACGGCATTGGCAATCGTCAAGCCGAAGATAGCGGTGATGGTCGGCAGAGACCCCAAAGTATGGCGCTGACGGCCGCTTTCCTGCCCGGGATTATCTTCCATAAAAACCGCGGTTTCGGGCAGGTTTACCTGTTCGTCGGAAGAAACGCAGTAAATTTTGCTCAAATCCAACCCGCGCTTTTTCAGGCGTTTGCGGATAAACTTGGCCAAAGCGCAGTTTCTGGTCGCGCTCAAACGGCCGTATTTTATGCAGGAAGCATCGCTTTTCAGCGCCGCTCCCATTGAGGAAACAAACGGAATGCCGCGGCGGCAGAGTTCCTCAATCAGGCAGCATTTGGGGTTCAGCGCGTCAATGGCGTCAATTACGTAATCGGGTGTGGTTTCAAACAGCTGCGGAAGGGTTGCGCCGTTGACGAACATATCCTTTACCGTTACGTTGCAATCGGGATTAATATCAAGCACCCGGCGGCGCGCCAGTTCGGTTTTCTTGGCGCCGACGGTGGAAGTCAGCGCCAGAATCTGCCGATTGATATTGCTTTCATCGACCGTATCAAAATCGACCAGCGTCAAACGGCCGATACCTGCTCTGGCCAGGGCTTCGACACAGTAGCCGCCGACCGCGCCGAGACCGATAACCATAACTTCGGCCCGCTGAAGTTTCTGCATGCCGGCTTCACCGAGCAGCGCCTCAGTACGCAAAAAACGGCGGGATTTTTCTACCATGGTTTTATGAACTCCAAAGAATTTTTATAAATCCGCGCGCTCAGATTTTCGGGATTTTCTCCGCGCAGAGCGGCTATCTCGCCATTCAGCCGCGGCAGAAACAACGGCGAACTTTCGCTTAAGCCTTCGGCCGGCTGATAAGGCCCGTCGGTTTCCAAAAGCAAACGTTCGGCCGGAACGGCGGCAACGGTTTCCTGACGATGCGGGCTTTTGAGAATCGAGGACGAAAAAGATACATATCCGCCGCGGGCAATTATTTTTTTCAGTATTTCACCGCGGCCGTTGTAGGAATGGAACACAAATTTCGGCGGCAGCTTTGCCCAATAATTTTCCAGCCATTCCCAGGCTTTAACGGCATGAATCAGCAGCGGACGGCGGCAGGCGGCGGCAATTTCGATATGGGCGGCAAAAATTTCATTTTGCGGCTGCATATTTTTATCGCGATAACGGTCAAGCCCGCATTCACCGACCAGAGCAGACGGATACTGTTCCAAACGGGCGGCCAGCCGCTGTTCCCAGCCCGGCAAAGCCTTGCAGACCGACCAGGGATGCAGGCCGAAAGCCGGAATTACCCGGTCGGGAAAGCGCTCATACAAAGCAGCCACGCTGTCCCAGTCATTTTCCGAAGTCGAAGCGCAGATAAATTTTTCAACCCCGGCAGCCAGGCTTTCTTCAATAATTTTTGTTGCACTTTTTGACTTATAATCTTGCAAATGGATATGGGTGTCGATAAACTTCATATAAAATTTTCCTGTTGAACCGAGGCTATGATGAGTATTTTAACCAGACCGATTTTAGAAATCAACCTTAACCACGTGCTTGATAACTATAATTTGCTGAAAAACCTAGCACCGCAGGCCGCGGCGGCCGCCGTCGTCAAAGATGACGCCTATGGTCTGGGCGCCGCAGCCGTCAGCCGCAAGCTTTATCTCGAAGGCGGCTGCAGGGCTTTTTTTGTCGCCCATGCGGTTGAGGGCGCCCGGCTGCGTCCCGAGATTCCCGAAGCCGCGATTTATGTGCTGCAGGGAATCGGCGAAGACAATCGGGGCTTATTTGTCGAACATAATCTGATTCCGGTCATCAGCGCGCCGGAAATGCTGGCCTATTGGGAAAAAGAGCCGATTGCCGGGATTATGCCGGTTATTCATATCGAAACCGGCCTGAACCGGCTGGGATTTCGCGAAAAAGAGCTGGCGGCGCTCAGCAGCCGACAGCGGGCGCAGTTTGCAATGGTGATGTCGCATCTGGCCTGCGCCGATGCCAGCGAGCATTTTATGAATCATCATCAGCTGGATAATTTTCTTCGCCTGAAAAAACAATATTTTCCGAATCTTCCCGGCTCGTTATCGGCTTCCGACGGCGTTTTTCTGGGAAAAGATTTTCAACAGGACATGGTTCGGCTCGGAGCGGCAATGTATGGCATCAATACCGCGCCTTACCGGGAAAATCAGATGAAAAACGTGGTACGGGTTACCGCACCGGTTTTACAGACTGCGGATTTGCCGATCGGCGAATTTGTCGGTTATTCGGCAACTTACCGCGCCAATTCGCCGCGGCGGATTGCGATTGTGTCCATCGGTTACGGCGACGGCATTCCCCGTTCGCTGTCCAATGTCGGCAAGGTATTTTTTTACTTTGTCGGCCTTCACGAGGCGCGGATTATCGGACGTATTTCGATGGACAACATCATTTGCGATGTTACCGATATTCCGGAGGTCAAAGTCGGCGACAGCGCGGTTCTGATTGATGATTTTTACACTTTGGACGACATTGCCCGCGATGCCGGCACGATCAGCTATGAAATTGTTTCCAATCTGGGCAAAAACCCGCGTTTTCTGCGCCGGGTCAGCGGCTAAAAAACAGCCTCGGCAAAAACCGGGGCTGTTTGTATATGGAGAAGTCAGACTTTAGTCCTTATTCTTAGCTGTTTTAGTCGTTATATATTTATTCAAAAAGGCATTCTTTTCATTTTTGGTTAAATCCCGACCTTTGGTAACCGACGTATCTTCCTTCTTTTCTTCAACTTCAACAGTTCGAGTCTGGTTTTCATTCAAACCGCGTTTGGTATTAACATCGCGCCTGCTCTCCTTATGACCACTCAGCAGTTCAGGCTCCTGCTGTTTTACAGGGGTAACTGTTGCAGACGTATCTTGTTTGTTCTCCTGCAGATTATTCAGAAAATGCGGCATAAGGTAAACAGTGTCTCTTACGGGGACTTCTTTTTCAACGATTTTCTCAACAATTTTTTCAACAATCTGTACTTTTGGTTTAGTCTGTT
>CALXTG010000129.1 GCA_944391355.1 uncultured Alphaproteobacteria bacterium | reverse complement strand
GTCAACAATAAGGCTTATTTATTTAACCTGGATTCTCCGGTCAAGCCGGAGAATGACGATAAAAATAAGTCGAACCATGACAATAGAGATATCTTATCATAATTTCCCATTTTAATCAATATCTGTTAACAAAGATTTAGCATAACCTCTTTTTCTGTCTAAACAGGTTGGGCAGAAGGAAAAATTTTGTCTGAGTTTTTAATAGATGACTTTGCTGAGGTAAAGTCCCGAAGCGGGAGCGGTAGGGCCGGCGGCGCTGCGGTCTTTTTGTTCCAGAATGTTTTTAATTTCGTTCGGTTTGATGCTGCCGTTGCCGACCATTTTTAAGGTGCCGACCATGTTGCGAACCTGATGATGCAGAAAAGAACGGGCTTCAACAGTAAAAATAATCTCTTCGCCTTGTCGGCAGATATCCAGGCGGTCAAGCGTCTTTAACGGCGATTTGGCCTGACAGGCGGCGGCGCGGAAAGAGGTGAAATCATGATGTCCGAGCAAATATCCGGCAGCTTCCTGCATGGCTTTGATGTCTAAATTGTAGGGAACCCACCAAACCCGATCCTTATTTAAAACCGGCGGGGCAATCCGGTTAAGAATCCGATAGATATAACCACGGCCTTTGGCGGAAAAACGGGCATGAAAATCCGGCGCCGCCGTTTCAACCTGCAAAACTGCAACCGGGGCTTCCAGCTGCCGCAGATGGGCGCTGAAAGCCTGTTGCAGGCGATATTCGTCAAGTTTGGTTTCTAAATCAAAATGGGCGACTTGCCCCAAGGCATGCACACCGGCATCGGTTCGTCCGGCGGCGGTCATTTCAACATTTTGACCGCTGAAACCGAGAACCGCTTTTTCCAGATATTCCTGAACGCTCGGGCCGTCCAACTGCCGCTGCCAGCCCAAGAGATCGGTTCCGTCATATTCCAGCGTGAGCTTGTAGCGCGTCATTATTCGGCGGCTAAGCTCATATATTCGTTGTTAGAAAAACCGAGTTTGTCCTGAATTTCCCAGATAACCCGCAGAGCGTCCAGAGCATTCTGGCCGGTAATGCGCGGGGTTTCTTTGCCGTTAACACAATTGATAAAATGCGTTAATTCGGCGGTCAGCGGCTGGTTGGTGGGAATAAACAGCTGTTCAACGCTGCCTTTTAAGCCGTAATGCATCCAATCGGGGATTTCCTCCTGATTGACGTAGGGCATGCGTCCCTGAGTATGAACGTTAATGCTCTGGCTGATGAAGTCCATATCAATGTAGTTGGTGTCGGTTGTAACCGTTAAGGTGCGGACACGAGCCTGCGTAATACGGCTGGCGGTCAGATTGGCGGTGGCGCCGTTTTCAAACTGCAGCAGAGCGGTGATATAATCTTTGCCCATCGGGCTGTCTTTGGTTTTGACCGAAGCGGCCTGAACATTGGCAATCGGCGATTTTACCAGTGATAAAATGATTTCCATATCATGAATCATCAGATCCATCGAAACATCAACGTCGGTGATACGTCCGCTGGCTGCCGACATACGCTGTGCGGTCAGAGAACGGATCTTGGAAGTGTCGGAGAGCAGCTTGTGCATCTGTTCGACGGCGGGGTTAAATTGTTCGATATGGCCGACCAGCAGCGTTGCGTTATGGTCAGCGGCGGCTTTAATCAGCTTGCGGCATTCTTCTTCGGTTGCGGCTAACGGTTTTTCAATCAGGCAATGAATGCCGCGGTTTAAGAAAAACAGACCGACTTCGCAGTGAGTAACCGAAGTGGTAACGACGCTGACGGCGTCAACGTTATCAACAACTTCCTGCAGCGAAGCAAAGGCTTTGATGCCGAAAGTTTCGGCAGCGGCTTTGCAGGCATCGGGAAAAATATCATAAACGCCGACAAGTTCAACGCCGGGCATTGATTTGTATGTTTTAAGGTGGTTTTTACCCATCATACCGGCGCCGATTACGGCGACTTTAACGGTGTTGCTCATAATTTAACCTCTGAAAATGTTAATGCATTAAATTTAGTTTACTATTAGCAAATTTTTTGGTAAAAAGCTTTTAAATTCTTGTTACATAATGTTACAGATGGAAAAATGCCTATGAAAAATCCGCTGATAAAAGTTTTGGGCGCCGCCGCCGTTGTGTTGACAGTTGCTTCCTGCGCAGGGAAATCAGCCGTTCCTGAAGATAATAAGGTTGAAGTCGAGGAACTGGTTTTTGCCATGAATCCCGAACCGTTAAAGGGGAAGGCGGATGTGTATACTTCTATGGCGCGGGCCGCTAAATACAATGTTGACGCAGCCGCGCAGAATATGAACAAAAAGATTTTCGATCAGAATCCCAATCTGACGCCGCGGGATATTATCCGTAATGTGCTGAATGTTAAGGCAGGGCCGGAGAATCCGCTTTATGATTCAATGAGAATCCTGGATTTTTCGGTAATTTACGCAATCTCCGCGCTCAGCGGCAATCCGGCGTATAATGAGAATAATTTTTATGCAAAGTCAGCGCAGAATTTGGCTTTAGCGGCTATTCAGGCGCATAAGAACACGTTGTTTGCCGAGAAAAAAATCAAAGAGATTAAAAGAGTAACCGACCGTGAACAGAAGATTCTTAAAGAGCTGAAAGCCAAAGAAGAACGCAACGGCGGTCTCAGCGCTTCGGAAACCGAATATAAAAAGAATCTGGAGGTTGTGCTGCTGAAGCTTAATGAGCTGAAGAACGCGCTTATTTTTAACGAGGTTGAGTATGCCGGTTTGGTTAAGGTTGAGGATAAAGACATAAAGCTTGAAGGGCGCCGCTTTTATGAACTGGAAGATTTTGACCGCAAGACCGGTTTGAAATTATTTCAAAATGCGGCGGTGCGGAATCGCAATGAATTTGCCATTGCCAAAGATTTCGGCGTCTTTTACGATTATGCCGCCGTTGAACATAATGCCGGGCTGAAATATCCGGAAATCTCCCGGCTGGAGGTGAACGGCCTGGATATAAACAATCCCCGTTATGCCGACAAGCTTGAGCAGCGTGCCGAAAAAATCGCCGAGAGTCTGGTTGATAAGGCGGCAGCTTATCGGCGCAGTAATAAACCCGAAGAAAAACAAAAACGCCGCAAAGAGGCTTTTGACGAACTGGGAATCGCAATTTTTGCCCAGATAGAAGTCGCTTATAATATTGTATTGCTGGCCGATTTGGATAACGAAAATATCATGCGGCAGCTGAAAGTTTATGATAAAGAGCTGCGTGAACTGCAAAAACAGCGCCAGGATTATAAAAATAAAATTGCGGTTTTAAATAAACAGCTGGAAATATTTTCTTTGCAGTTACGTCAGAGCCAGATTATTGCCGAACGGGCGGTCGCGCTGCGCTCGCTGTATTTCTATGCGGGATTTTCGCCCTTTACGCGGACATTGTTAAAAGGGACGATTAAAGATATCGAAACGACATTGAAACAAGGTTTCAACCAGGATATGGTCGAAATGCTGGCGGCCGTCAAAAGAGCTCCGCAGCCTGAAAAAACGGCGGTGAAAAATGACTGGGCCAAGCAGGATAACTGGCTGGAAAAACTGGTGGACGGCAAAACCGCCGCTGTTTCGGCAGATCGTTCGGTCCGTCCGGCTGCAGCTTATTCTCCGGTTTATGACAATTATAAAATTATGCAGCTGGGGGCTTATTCGGAACGGGTGAATGCCGAAAAAGACTGGCAGTCGCTGAGCAGCCGTTACAGCGGTTTAAAAGCGCACCGGCCGCATATTGAAGCGGTTAAGTCGGGAGATAAAGTCCTTTATCGCTTGCAGGTTCGGAATGCGCAGGGCGGCATGGCCGGTTTGTGCAACGAAATCCGCCGCGGCGGTGATGACTGTATCTTGAAGTAAAGAAAAGGGCTTCGTAAGAAGCCCTTTTTATTGTCGGCCTATTGCCGCTGATTATTCAGTTTTTGACTCATTATATTGCTGTCGAGTTCTCTTTTAACCACCGGCTGGGCAGTTTCTTTTTTGGTTCCGCGCAATTCTTTCATGCGAAAAGCCAGCCGCTGTTGAGGTGTCATGCCTTCCATGGCTTTGGCGCGGTCAGCCAGCTTGTCGACGCCGCTGTTGGCATTAATGTCTTTAATCCCGATGCCTTCGCGGGCGGCGCTGCGCAGTTCAATTTCTTTGGCGGCATTATCTCTGACTTCAAGACGGGCTTCCATTTGAGCTTCGGCTTTTTGTTGCTCTTGAAAATATACTTGTCCGTTTTCGCGAATTTTTTCGCTTTGATATTGCCGGTCCGCAGCCGCTGAGTTGAGTTCTCTTTTGATACTATTGTTGGTTTTAATGATCTCAATACCGGACAGACTGCCGTGGCGGCGGGCTTCATCCCGGAGATTGTTGTAGGTCGGTGCGTTAGTAGCCATTTCAATTTGTAATTTGGCAAGGGCTTCTTCGATACGCCGTTTGGGGTTGTGAGGTTTGAGAAAATTATTGGCTTTGTTTTTAAGTTTTCCCCATAATGATTTTTTAGAACCATCGATATCAATTTTTGCGGCTTTTTTTTCGGCGCTCTTGATTGCTTGTTCTTGTTTGCTGAGAGAATCCATCGGGCCGGCACCGTCAATCGGTTTGGCAAAAAGGCTGTCTAAATAGGCTTCGGCCTGTTTTTTTACCTGAGGATCTGATATCAGATTTAATTCAGTTTCAACCATAGCCAGAGCCTTGGTTCGTTTTGCTTGTAAAGAAGCTTCAGTTTTTAGCAGGCTTGCGTTAAGTTCATTTCTTTGAGCGGCCATTTCGAATTCTTGCCCTTTATTGGCGGCAATGTTGGCTTGTTTCTGCAAATCATATTTAAGCTTTAAATCAAATAAGGCCTGATTTTTGAATTCATCGCTAACTTCTGTCATTGGTTTTCTCCTTCAAAATGTTCTACTTGAATTCAGATTACCATAATTTGCCGGAATCGCCGATATTGAAAATTTTTTTATTTCGGAAAGATGAATACGATCTGAGAGAGTTTGAATTTTATGTCTAAAAGAGTCTATTTAAGCGGGCGTTTATCGCGTTTGCGCTGTGCCGAGCCGGGAATGTTCATTGCCTCGCGGTACTTGGTAACGGTGCGGCGGGCGATTTTAACGCCTTCGCGTGCCAGAAGCTCGACAATTGCATCGTCGGACAGAATCGCTTCGGGTTTTTCATCATTTATCAGTTTTTTGATTTTGTGTTTGATGCTGAGCGTCGAGGTACTGTCATCGCCTTTATAGCTGCCGGCGGCGGCGCTGAAAAAGTACTTCAGTTCAAAAATCCCGCGCGGGGTATGCATATATTTGTTGGCGGTTACCCGGCTGACGGTGCTCTCATGCATTTCAACCGCTTCGGCGATATCTTTCAGCTGCATCGGTTTCAGATACTCAATCCCCTTGGCAAAGAATTCCTGCTGGCTGCGGACGATTTCCTCGCTGACGCGGAGAATGGTGTCGGCGCGCTGGTGCAGCGCTTTAACCAGAAAAGATGCTTTGCCGATCTGTTCTTTGGCGTAACGCCGGGCTTCTTTATTGCCGGCGGTGCGGATTTCGCTGTAGTAATGGCGGTTTACCAGCACCCGCGGCAGCGACATATTGTTCAGTTCGACCAGATAATTGCCGCGTTTGTCGGTACGGACGAAGACATCGGGAATGATATAGGAAGTCAGGTCGTGTTCAAAATCTGCCGCCGGTTTGGGATTAAGGCTTTTGATGTCGTCAATCAGCGACAGCAGGTCTTCGTCTTCGGCATTAAGAAGTTTTTTAAGGCTTTTGAAATCTCGCGCCGCCAATAAGTCCAGATGTTTCAGCAGTTCGGCCGCCATCGGGTCAAGGCGGTTGCGGTCGCTGAGCTGAATGCTCAGGGTTTCGGCCAGGTCACGGGCAAAAATGCCGGAAGGTTCAAAAGTCTGCATGATTTTGAGAATCTTTTCGACAGCAGCCGGTTTGATTCCCAGCCGGGCGGCAATGTCGCCGCAGCTGCCGCGGAAATAACCGGCGGCGTCCAGCTGTTCGGCGAGAGCAAAAGCAATCATTTTATCCCGCGGCGCGGTGAAATGAAGATTAATCTGGCTGTCGAGATGCTGATAGAGGGAATTGCCGCCGCTTAATTTTTGTTCGACATAGTCAAAGTCTTCGCTGCCGCCGGCGTTCTTCCGGCGGTTATAATCATCCCAGGAATAGTCGCTGCCGGTTTCATAGCCTTCACGGTCGCTGCCGGAATCATCAAACTGATTGTCATAATCAATATCTGGACTGTAGTCTTCTTCCGGTGCGGCTGCGGCATCGGGATAATCGTCAATGGTTTGCTCGCCGGCGTCGCTGTCGGCCAAACGGTCGTCTTCGCGTTCAAGCAGCGGGTTGCTTTCCAGTTCCTGACTGACCAGTTCGTTTAATTCAAGATTATTCATCTGCAGGATACCGATCGCCTGACGCAGCTGCGGAGTCATTAATAATGACTGGGACTGCCTGATTTCTATGCGTGGGGTTATCGCTGCCATGGTGCTTTCTTACATGGTGAAGTCGTCACCGAGATATACTTTGCGCACTTCCTTGCTGGAAACAATTTCTTCGGGATTGCCCTCCATTAATACCGTGCCGCCGTGGAGGATGTAGGCGCGATCGGTAATATCAAGGGTTTCGCGGACATTGTGGTCGGTAATCAAAACGCCGAGACCGCGGTGTTTGAGCTGGGAAACCAGATTGCGGATTTCGGCGACGGCAATCGGGTCAATACCGGCCAGCGGTTCGTCAAGCAGAATGAAATTAGGCTGACTGGCTAGGGCGCGGGCGATTTCCAAACGGCGGCGTTCACCGCCGGAGAGCGCCAAAGCCGGAGATTTGCGCAAATGAGAAATTGAAAATTCCGAAAGCAGTTCTTCGAGCATATTTTCGCGGCGGCTTTCATCATCAATGACAATTTCCAAAACCGCTTTGATGTTGTCTTCAACGGTCAGGGTGCGGAAAATCGAAGCTTCCTGGGGTAAATAGCCAATACCCATGCGGGCGCGGCGATACATCGGCATATTGGTAATGTCGATACCGTCAATATGCACGTCGCCGTAATCGGGGGTAATCAGCCCGGTCACGCAGTAAAAGCAGGTGGTCTTACCGGCGCCGTTGGGGCCGAGCAGACCGACGGCCTCGCCGCGTTTGACATTAAGCGAAACATTGCGCAGTACCGGCCGGTTTTTATATTTTTTGCCGATATTAAAAACTTCGAGTTTGGACTCGCTGTGACAATCTGTATTTTTCATTATTTTTTACTTTTCTCCGCAGAAGATTTTTCTTTGAAAACGCCGGAAACACGTTTGCCTTTGGTTTTTGAAACCAGTTTGCTGATGCCGGTGTTCAAATCGGTTTCGGCCTTGTCGCCGTATAGTTCGCTGCCGTCCTGGGTGATTTTGACATTGTCATATAAATAGGCTTTGGCGGCGCCGGGCAGATAAAGGCCGCGGTCGGCATAGGCGACGGCATTTTGAGTGACAATTTTGGCATGATCAAAAATTTCAACCCGTTTCATCTCCATCTGGCCCTGGGCGTTTTTTTCAAAATAAGCAATCATGATATCGGAATGAATTTTGTTTTCTTTGTTGTCGGCAACGACATCGCCGCGGGCAATTGCTTTTTGCTCTTTGGGATAATAGGTGATTTTGTCGCGGGCGGAAATAGTTTCGGTTGCGGTTTTGATACGGGCGGGTTTGCCGATCAGAACCATTTCTTCTTTAACCAGGTCATAATCCAGCGTGTCGCCGAAAGCGGTGGCGGTCGGGGTTTTGGCTCTGACGTTTCCGGCGGCGTGCACCGAGGTAATCGAAGATTTTTCGCCTTTGACCGATTTATAAAAGCCAGTCATTTTATCGGCTTTGACGGTCAGGTCTTTTTTGGTGGCGACGGCATTGCCGACGGCGACCATTTTCTGTTCGTTCTGGTGCCACTCGACTTTTTCGTCGGCGGTCAGATTAATTTTTTCGGCCCGGGCAGGGATGCTCAGCAGAATAAAAGCAAAAATGAATGTAAAGAGCTTGGGCATCTTATTTTCCTTTGAGGGTATTTTCATCAATAACAATATGGGTCTTGCCGGTAAAGATTAATATATTCTTGTCTTTGTAGAATTCAAAGCCCTGAGAATCCAGATCGCCGAGATGGCCGCGGGCTTTGACCGGCTTATCGCTGAAACCTTTAGAATCGGCAAAGCTGAAAATCATGTCGGGAACATTAACGGTCATGCCGTCGCTGTAGACCATTTCGACGTCGTCCTGAAGTTTCAGGGTATTGGCGTTTTGGTCAAAATAGCCGGTCGGCGACTGGATGTCTATCCAGACGCTGTCGGCAGTCGGCATAATGCCTTTGGGATTAATGAGTTTTATCAGTTTTGAACCGGGGCTGGTTTCATCAAGATTATCGGCGGTAAAGTTATTGACCCGGTTGCTTTTGTCGGTGACATAGAAAGTGGTGTTTTGAATATGGAGTTTTTCCAGTTCGCCTTTAGTCGGCCGGGTAATGTCAATCTTAAATTCCCTGATGTTGTTTAAGGAGGGGAAAAGCAGCAACAGGCCGAGCAGAAGCGCCGCCGCAGCCGGCAACAGCAGCTTTGCCCAGCGGACAATCCGGGTATGCTTGGTGACTTGCGGACGGGCGCTGCTGTCGGCAATTTTTTCGCCGGTAAAAAAGGCGTCTATTTTCTCATGATCAAACACGGTCTAAGCTACTCCGGCGCGCAGGCAGTCATGCAGGTGGATAATGCCGACCGGGCGGTTGTCGTTCATGACAAACAGCTGGGTAATGTGTTTTTCGTTCATCAGAGCCAGCGCCTCTACGGCCAGAACATCGGCGCCGATGGTTTTGGGATTTTTGGTCATGACATCAACCGCTTTGCGGGTGAACATATTATTGCTCATGCAGCGGCGCAAGTCGCCGTCGGTAATCATTCCCTTCAGGTGTCCCTGAGAATCGGTAATGCCGACGCAGCCGAGCATTTTGGAGGTCATAACCAGCAGGGCTTCCTGCATATCGGCGGTATCGCTGATTAAAGGAATTTCATCGCCTTTATGCATGAGGTCGGCAACTTTCTGCAGGAAAGCTCCGAGTTTGCCGCCGGGGTGACGCTGCCGGAAATCGGTTTTGGAAAAGCCTTTGCGTTCCAGCAGGGCAATGGCAAGAATATCCCCCAGGACAACGGTGGCGGTGGTTGACGAGGTCGGCGCCAGCCCCAGCGGGCAGGCTTCGCCGTTATCGGGAAGCTTGAGCAGGACATCGCCGGCTTTGCCCAAGGCGCTGGCGGGGTTTTTGGTCATGGCAATCAGCGGAATGCCGTAGCGTTTGCAGTAAATGATAATGTCTGAAAGTTCTTTGGTTTCGCCGGAATTAGAGATGGCGATAACGGCATCGTCTTTGGTGAGCATGCCCAGATCGCCGTGACTGGCTTCGCCGGGGTGTACAAAAAATGACGGCGTGCCGGTTGAGGCCAGCGTGGCGGCGATTTTGCTGCCGATATGCCCGGATTTTCCCATACCGGTGATAATTACGCGGCCCTTGATATTCTGCATAATGTCCAGCGCTTTGCTCAGATCGCCGTTCAGTTCGCTTTCCAGGACTTTGAGGGCGTCAATCTCTTTTTCAATCGTGCGTCTGGCCGATTGGATATCGTCATGTATTTCAGTCATATCTCACCGTTATAAAATAATGCATTATGTTCTGAAGCTATTATTTTATTTACGGATTGGCAAGGATTTTTTGTTTCTTATGCAAATTTAATGCCATGATTCTGGACTCAAATAGACTCAAAAATTTGCCGGGCGGAAAAACAGGCGGCGAATCGAAAACGCGAGATTCCGACTCGCTGCCGGCGAAAGTTAAGCAAAAGTAAAGATTTTTTAGACTCAAAAATGCGTTTTTTTGTAAAATAGGTGTTGACTATTAAAGTTTCTGAATCTAGTATGCCGAGACTCATTTAAGGGGAGAAGTCTCTTTAAGTGGGGTTTTTATGTTTAATTTATTTGAAATACTTAAGGAAATTAGTGATGCCTACAATTAATCAGTTAATTCGTAAATCACGAACACCAAAAGTGAAGAGAAACAAAGTTCCGGCTTTGAAATCTTGCCCACAAAAACGCGGTGTTTGTACCAGGGTCTATACAACGACCCCGAAAAAGCCTAACTCGGCTTTGCGTAAAGTGGCTCGTATTCGTCTGACAAACGGCTTTGAAGTAATCAGTTATATCCCTGGTGAAGGTCACAATCTTCAAGAACACTCAGTGGTGCTGATTAGAGGAGGCCGTGTGAAAGACTTACCTGGTGTTCGCTATCATATCATTCGCGGTACCTTGGATACCCAGGGTGTATCTAAACGTCGTCAGCGTCGTTCGTTATACGGCGCCAAAAGACCCAAATAGGAGAATACGGTAATGTCACGTCGTCATAGTGCTATAAAAAGAAGCGTGCTGCCTGATGCCAAGTATAATGACAAGGTAGTTACAAAATTTATCAATAATGTTATGGAAGATGGTAAAAAAGCCGTAGCCGAGAAAATCGTTTACTCCGCTTTTGATATTCTTGCTTCCAAATCAAAACAGGAAGCTTTGAAAGTTTTCTCCGAAGCCTTGGATAACGTTAAGCCGATGGTTGAAGTTAAGTCGCGCCGCGTCGGCGGTGCCACTTATCAGGTTCCGTGCGAAGTCCGCGCCGACCGCCGTCAGGCTCTGGCTATCCGCTGGATTATCGACGCAGCCAAAAAACGGTCTGAAACAACCATGACCGAAAGACTGGCCAACGAACTGCTTGATGCTTTTGCCAATAAAGGTTCGGCAGTCAAAAAGCGTGAAGATACCCACAAAATGGCTGAAGCCAATAAGGCTTTCTCTCATTACAAATTCTAATAATATAGGAACAAAACAATGGCTCGTACACATAAACTCGAAATGTATAGAAACATTGGCATCATGGCTCACATCGATGCCGGTAAAACGACCACTACCGAGCGTATCCTATATTATACCGGGGTTAATCACAAAATCGGTGAAACGCACGAAGGTGCCGCCACCATGGACTGGATGGAAC
>CALXTG010000128.1 GCA_944391355.1 uncultured Alphaproteobacteria bacterium | reverse complement strand
CTTGATCCGAACATCCAGGTTAAATTATAAGGCTAATTTATCGACCTGGATACTCGGGTCAAGCCCGAGTATGACAGTATAGGGAAACCAGAATAACAAGAGGCCGAGAGAATGTCGGGGATTTCGTTAACAGCGTCAATGCGCAGCAACTTGTTGAGCCTGCAGAATATTGCAGGGCAACAAGATATTGTGCAGAATCGTCTGGCGACCGGCCTTAAAGTCTCTTCGGCAATTGATAATCCTTCTTCTTATTACACCGCTTCTTCCTTGAATAACCGCGCCGCCGATTTAACCGCGCTTTTGGACGCCATGTCACAGGGCGTACAGACGATTAAAGCCGCTTCTGAAGGCTTACAAACCGTTTCAACTTTTTTGGAGCAGGCTGCTTCAGTTGCCGAAACAGCTTTAAGCAATATAGATTACCCTGATGCCGATTTTTTCAAACAACTTGTCGGGAATAACGGAGCGGTTGTAACGACGACAGAAGAATTATTTGCGGCCATTAACGCCGGAAAAGAAACCGTCGTTGTTTATGGAACCATAAATATCAACGATACTGATGGTGACATCATCCTGAAAGAAAATCAAAAATTAGTCGGTGTCGGCTATTTCGGTAATTTTGACAGCGACATCGACAAATTCTCACAGTTAATAATCACGACCTCAAAAGCTCAGGGCGAGGGAATACTGCTGAATGGAAATAATTCACTGGTTTCAGATTTAACGATTGATTTTTCTTCTTTTTATAACGGTGAGCAGGGAATTGTCAAAGATGTGATTAATACAGGTTCCCATTTGCAAAATAATACGGTAAAAAACTTGGATCTCAAGCTTTCTATTTCTCGAAGAGACGGCAGAAATTCCGCGTCGGCAATTGCGGCAAGATCAGGTTCAATCCTCAATGTTGCGGGAAATATTAATATTGAAGTAAATAATAATGCCTGGGGAATTTTTGCAGAGACAACCAGCACCATAAATATTAACGCCAATCTTAACGGCAATGCGAATATCAACACACACAACAGTTCGGTAATCAATATTTCTTCAGCTTCCAAAATAAGAGCCTCATCGCTAAGCGCATTTTTATCGGCTGTCATTAATATTGAGGCCGGTACCGAACTTTTCTTTGAAAAAGATGATACTGTTTCTGTCGTCCGTGCAAAAAATAATATTACTATTGATAATAAAAGATATAATTTCGATAATATCTTAACTGCAGATTTTATGGCCTTGGCCTCTACAAACAGTGACGATTTTTTTACCGGGGCTTTTGCCGAAAAATCTTTTTCAAAATCAAATTACCGCAGTGATATCGGCGGCAAATATATAACATCTTACCTGGGTATTTTGGAACAAATGGATCAAGTCGCACTTGATAGCGCTTATAAAGGTGTTAATCTGCTGCAAGGACAAACTCTGAAAATTAATTTTAATGAAGACCGCTCATCCCAAATCACCGTCAGCGGCGTGGAAATATCATCAACGGCACTAGAGCTGCAAACAACAGAATGGCAAAACAGTCAAAATATTGCCGCCTCTTTGGCGGAAATCGCCGCGGCATTAAACCAAATCCGTTCTTTTGCTTCTGAGTTCGGGAATTATTATTCTATCGTTACCACGAGACAGGATTTCACCGAGAATCTGATAAACGTGTTGGAAGAAGGTTCGGATAAACTGACGCTTGCCGATATGAATCAGGAATCTGCCAATATGCTCGCTTTGCAAACCTCTCAGCAATTGGCGGTTAATTCGCTGTCTTTAGCTTCTCAGGCTTCGCAGGCAGTTTTACGCTTATTTTAACGATAAGAAAAATACCGGGCGCTTTCATAAACCACAATACGGGCTATGTTGCTAAAAGGAGCCTGCAGATCTCCGCAGGATATAATGCCGGCATTATCCGGCATTTTGCCGTAGCGAACCTGATATTCGCGCAAATCACGCAGGCTCATCGTCACTCCGTTTTCAAAACTGACATTCCAGCCGTAAGTCGACGCGCCGCAATTAACATGAATACTGTTTATTTCCTCATTTCCCGCAAATTCCGTCGCCGGGGAATTTCCGCTGAGTTCAAAATATTTATCTTCAAAGCTGCCGCTGTAAGATTTCAGACAACGCAACTGCTCTTTTTCATAGTTCTCCGTTTCGGCAAAAGACCATTGCAAACACCTTAAACCATTAACAAAAGCAACGGTTCCCGGCCCGGAAATAATCCCCGCTGCGGGTTCGGAAAAAATCATCTCCGTCTGCGACAGATCCGCCGGGTTTACCGCGCAAAACTCCTCAATAACGGCTCCGCTGTCAAAACCGGCATTACCGAGAATAAAATCTCCGTCCACCGCCTCAAAAGCCCGAGCATCAACATTTTCTACCCGTAAATGCGTGCGGTTAAACAACTCCAGCTTCTGATCGCCGCCTTTTACCAGCGTCACAAAATTTGCTCCCGGTACCGGCAGGCGGATTTCTAAATCCGCTCCGTTGGAACCGATTTCCGCCAAATGCTGCTTACGTTCCAGCCAAAACCACGAATGACCGCCTGGCACTAGCGACGCGGCAATCCGCAGACAACCGTTATAACTGTCAAGATCAACAGTCTGGATACCACTGTCCGGCAACAGCAAAAAAGCCTCATCTTCCTGCGAAGAAACCGCGGCAGGCTCTGCCGGCCTCTCGCCATCTTCTGGCTGAAGCGATTCCGGAAGAGGCGTCTCTTCTGCCGCAATCGGAGTATCTGCTTCCGAAGAAACAAACCCCTGATCTTCTTTCCCCTCCGGAAGCTGAACATCCGGTTCAGAGGAAAAACCCGCTTCGCTGCCCTGCGGCGATAAAACATCCCCTTCAGTCTCCGGGGATATCTCCGCATTATCTCCGGCAACTTCAGATACGGCCTCCGTCTCTGCGGAACTCCCGACTGCCGTTTCCGGCACTTCAGAAACAATATCCTCCGCCGATTCTAAAACCGGTTCTTCGCCAGCTTCGGGCAACAGAATATCCGCGTCCAAAGGCATTTCCTGTTCCTGATCTTCCGGCAACGGAAGCCCGTCATCCGTTGCTGCCGATAAAATATCAGCCTCGCTGTCAGTTTCATTTAATAACGGCAAATCATCTTCCGCATTTGACGTTAAATCCAAATCATCGGAAACATCGCCCAGCATATCATCGAGGCTGAATTCGTTTTCTTCCTCCAACAGATTTTCTTCTGTGCTCTCTGCCTCACTCTCAGGTACTTCGATATATTCATATTCGTATTCTTCGTTCTCGTTTTCGACAGGCGCGGTCAGGAATGACGGAAAACCGTCATCCCCGCCCTGCGGATTCTTTACTTCTTCATCAGCCATACGCCTGCCCTCAAAAACTTACAAAGGAATACTGATCAAAACCCGCAAACCGCCTAACGGGCTGTCAAACAGTTCAATACGGCCGCCGTGAGAAGTAATCACGTCTTTGGCAATGGACAATCCCAGCCCGACGCCGCCGGTATCTTTATTGCGTGAAGCTTCCAGACGGAAAAACGCCTTAAAGACTTCTTCACGTTTGTCAAGCGGGATTCCCGGCCCGTCATCATCAACCGTTACTTCAAGTTTACGGTTATTGCTTTCCAGATTAACCGCCACGGTTTTTCCGTAACGGAAAGCATTGGCAATAATATTCGTCAAAGCCCGTTTTAAGGCCTGTTCACGTCCCTGAATGGCGCTGACCTGATCATTGGTCGAATAACGGATAAGCGCTTTTTTATTACGGAATTTATTAAGAATACTCAAAATCATCTCATTCATATCAACAAAAGAAGATTTTTCGCCGCCCTCTCCGCTGACAAAAGACAAATATCCGTCAAGCATCTTCTCCATTTCATCAATATCCTGGAGGAAATCTTTTTTATCGACACCATCCTGAAGCAGCGCAACCTGAAGCTTCATACGGGTCAGCGGCGTCCGCAGATCATGCGACACCCCTGCCAGCATTTGGGTTCTTTCACTCATTTGCCGCTGGATTCTTTCTTTCATCTTGATAAAGGCAATCGCGGCCTTGCGAACCTCGGAGGAACCGTAAGGTTTGAAATCTTTATTATCAATTCCCTTACCGAAATCTTCGGCAACCTGGGCCAATTCGGCAATGGAACGAACCTGAATCCGCAGAAACAGCACCGCCACCAAAAACAACAGCATCGAGGTTCCGATCATCCAGGCGACAAACATAAACATTGAAGTTGAAAAGACCTTTTTCTCATCAACGCTGAACTTGAACAATCCTTTGGGTTGATCAATCAGAACAATCAGCTGTTTTGTTTCCTTATCAAGAAAAATGCCGGTCATATCATTGGGAAAGCGGTCATTTAATGCCGTTTCCAGATAATCGGTAATCATCTTATTGCCTTTGCTGACTTTCATGGCAATCTGATTTTTTTCACCGGCGCCGTAATGAGAAAAGCCCATATCAAAATATTTGCGGGACATCTCTTTAAGCTTGGGCATACTCTGAGGATTTTCATCATAAAGCTTAACCATAACCGCAATTTCCGAAGCCAGACTGTTGGACATACGACGTCCGAGACGGCTCCAGCTGCCGTCAATAAAAACAAAAATAGAAACCACCTGCACGACAATCAAAGGAATGAAAATCAACAGCATAGTTCTGAAGAACAAAGTTTTGGGCAAAAGTTTCAATCTCAGATAACGTAAAGAATTTTCAACTTTTTCCGGAAATTTTAAACGCATAAAATATCTCCTGGTTAAATTTATAATGTCTGTATAATAATATTGCCACACGAATCCCAAGCGCCGCCCAAACCACTGGCAATAACGATTTATAATCTCCTCCCAAAAGTTTGGAGTTTGCGGCTACCTCACCCGATAGAATGGCATCTCCCTCGCTATACCAAAAAGTTTGGAGTCTGCAGCCCCCTCTCAACAGAATGGCGATCTACGATCTCCATCCTAAAAAGTTTGGAATATGCGGCTCCCCCTCTCAACAGAATGGCGATTTATGAGACGGATAATAAGATTTCAGGAACCTGATACCGCAGCGTACAAATTAGTACGTGAGGATATCAGGTATCCGCAAAATCTGTATTAGCCGACCAGAAAGCGTCATTCTGCTCCTATTCGGGGAGCAACATATACCCCTTCCCCCTGACCGTCTGCAAATAACGCGGATTCTTGGAATCTTTTTCGATCTTTTTACGCAAGCGGGTAATTTGCACGTCTATCGACCGCGGACTCTGTCCGGCACCTAATAATTCTGCCAGCTTCTCCCGGGAAAAAATCTGTCCCGATTTTTGCGACAATACATTTAATAATGCCTGCTCGACCGGGGTAATATGAATTATCTGCCCCTGTTTGGTCAAAAGCTCTTTTTTCTGCATATCAAAGCAGCATAACCCCAAATTAAGCTTCTGCTCGGCAACCGCTTTTTCGACCGGCGTCCGTTTCAGAATATTCTTAATCCGCAAAACCAGTTCTTTCGGCTCGAACGGTTTGGGCAAATAATCATCGGCACCGGTTTCCAAACCGGCAATCCGATCTTCGGTTTCTCCCATTGCCGTCAGCAGAATAACCGGCAGATTGCTTTCCTGACGAAAGGTCGTCAAAAATTCCAACCCGGTTTCATCCGGCATCATGATATCGACAATCAGCAGATCAAATTTATAATTTTGCAACATTTCCCGGGCATCGGCCGCATTCTTGGCGGTTGAAACAAACATACCGTTATCGCGCAGAAAGCGCTGCAACAGCAAGCGCAATCTGGTATCGTCATCTACCACCAAAATATGTGTCGTGGGATTTTCCATATTCTACACCCGGCCTTAAGAAAACGCCTAAGCTTTCACCGCCTTTTTGGCTGATTTCGCAGCAGTCTTTTTACCGACCGTTTTCTTTGCTGCCGGTTTCTTCGCCGGCGCTTTTTTGGCGGAAGCTTTTTTCAGCACCGTTTTAACCGCCGGTTTGGCTGCCGCTTTAACCGTTGTTTTGACCTTTTCCGTCTTAGCGGCCGCTTTAGCTTCCTTATCCATTTTGCGAATATAATCAACGCTTTTCTGAAAATACTGATATCCGGTAACAAAAGTCAGCACTCCGGCAACCCAGAGCAGGATTTCGCCGATTCCGCCCCAATACCAGACGCCTTTCAGCAGCATCATCGACAAAGCAGTCATCTGGAAACCGGTCTTCCATTTTGCCAGACGGGTAACCGGCATACCGACATTAAACTCACGCAAAAATTCACGCAGTCCCGAAACCAGAATTTCACGGCAGAGAATAACAATCACCGGAATAAAGGTCAGACGGGTATCGACCATTCCCGGCTTTGCCAGAATAACGATCAGAGCCGACGCGACCAGCAGCTTATCGGCAATCGGATCCAACAGACGCCCGAAGACAGATGTTTCATTGCGCGAACGCGCCAGATAACCGTCAAAATAATCGGTAATCGAAGCAATAATAAACAACACAGCCGAAAATACCGCCCAGCTTTTGGTCGTGATATAAATCGACAGGAAGATGACCGGAATTACCACAATACGGGAAATAGTCAGAAGATTAGGCAGATTATACACGTCAACAATCCTTTGTTAAATGTTAAACTTACAGTCATATTAAAACAGATTTTCTAATCATGGAAGTAGTTATATATCTTTTCCGCTGTTTTTTTACTGATACCGCCGACTTTTTGCAGATCTTCGATTCTCGCCTGAGAGATTTCCTCAACCGAACCGAAGTAATTGAGCAGATCGCGTTTTCGCGAAGCGCCGATTCCCTCAATCTCATCCAAACGCGATTTATAAATCGATTTGGCGCGCCTTTTACGATGCGACCCTATTGCAAAGCGATGCGCTTCATCGCGCAAATTCTGCAAATAAAAAGCTATCGGTGACTGAAACGGAAGAGCAAAACTTTCCCTTCCCTGCATATGATAAAATTCCTTACCGGCATTCCGATCCGGCCCCTTGGAAATAGCAATCACCGCAATGCCGTCCAAATCATATTCCCGAAGGCTTTCATGAACCGCATGCAGCTGCCCCAGCCCCCCGTCAATTAAAATAACGTCGGGCTTATTATTCTCACTCAGCCGGGCAAAGCGGCGCGCCAGAACTTCTTTCATCATCGCAAAATCATCATTGGTAATTTCATTATTCTTAATATTAAAAATTCGGTACTGTTTTTTATCAAAACCTTCGGGCGTTGCCACCACCATGGCCCCGAGCGCATAGCTACCTTGGATATGGGAGTTATCGTAAATTTCGATTCTCTGCGGCAAACGGGGCAAAGCAAAAATTTTCTGAAACTCCTCAAGATTGCTTTTTACCGAAGCCGCTTCGGCAATTTTCCGGTCAAGCGCCGCTTCGGCATTATCTCTGGCATTTTTAATCAGCCTTGCCTTATCCCCTTTTTGATAAGCATTAATTTTAACGCCCAAAGCCTCTTCCAAAAATTCTTTATTAACCGGCAGATGTGAAACCATAATTTCTTTCGGCGGAATATGGCTGCCGTAAAAACTGCTCAAAAAGGCCTCCAGAATTTCTTCGTCGCTGTCACCGTCCACCTGCTTGGGAAAAAACGCCACATTGCC
>CALXTG010000127.1 GCA_944391355.1 uncultured Alphaproteobacteria bacterium | reverse complement strand
AGGTATCGGTTCTTCCACCATAAACATCGGAGGAAGATCAACTGTCAATATCATCAGCGGCGACCGCGGAACCGAATTTTCCGACCTGTTGCTGAACGACAATGCCACGCTCAACATTCAATCTTATGACGCAATTGTCTACGGAAATATAAGCTTAAACGACAATGCGCAATTAAATGCGAAAGTCTCGCGTAAGGTTTTTGTCGCCTCTAAGGATTCCGGCTCAAGCTATCATCTAACCGTAAATATTAATTCTGCCGCCGTTCTTATTAATGCCGCCGGTGCGAATCTTTTCAACCCCGCCTATAGTGACCTGCTGTCCCTGAATGCCGCAGCCGGAAGCAAAATCCACTATAACGGTTCTGTTTATCAAACAACTTCGGATATCAGCCGTATTATTAACAAAAACGAAAATATCCCGGACGAATTCAAAAATATCGGCACTTCTTCATTGCAAAATCTAAATCTTGATAACTTAAAAGACGACATGAGCGCCGCTAAAACCGAAAACCGGTTCAGCGCCCGCTATAGCGAAATTCTTCGCCAATACGACCAATTGATTAAGGATGGAAATTATAAAGGCGTCAATCTGCTGGACGGTCAAAATCTGAATATAAATTTCAACGAAGACCGCAGCTCAAAAATAGAAATTGCCGGAAGCAAAATCTCAACAGCCGAGCTGGGAATAAGCAGCAGCGCCCTGGACAACTTATCGGCTATCGAAAAAAGTATTGAAGAAATAAAAAACGCCACCGATATTTTACGCGGGCTGGCCTCTGCGTTCGGTAACTACTATTCAATTGTCACGACCAGACAGGACTTTACCGAAAACCTGATAAATGTTCTGGAAGAAGGCGCCGATAAATTAACCCTGGCCGATATGAATCAGGAGAGTGCCAATATGCTGGCCTTACAGACATCGCAACAGCTGGCCGTTAATTCCCTTTCTCTCGCCTCTCAAGCCGCTCAGGCAGTTTTAAAATTATTCTGATTTTAATCCAGTTCGGCAAGCCGCTGCGCCTGATCTTCGGCGACTAAGGCATCGACAATCTCTCCCAGAGCCTCGCCGCTGACAACCTCGTCCAATTTATACAGCGTCAGGTTAATGCGGTGATCGGTCACGCGTCCCTGCGGATAATTATAGGTGCGGATGCGTTCGGAACGGTCGCCGCTGCCGACCTGCAGTTTACGCTTTTCGGCATACTGACTGTCCTGCGCGGTTTTTTGGGCGTCGTATAATTTGGCACGCAGCTTGCGCATGGCATTGTCACGGTTTTTAAACTGCGAACGTTCTTCCTGTGATTCTACGACAATTCCGCTCGGAACATGGACAATCCGCACCGCCGAGTTGGTTTTATTGACCTTCTGACCGCCGGCCCCCGAAGAACGAAAAGCCTCAAACCGCAAGTCCGCCGGATTAATGTCAATATCAACTTCTTCAACTTCGGGCAGAACCGCTACTGTTGCTGCCGAAGTATGGACGCGTCCCTGCGATTCGGTCACCGGTACGCGCTGTACGCGGTGCGCGCCGGATTCAAATTTCAGCTTGGAGAAAACATCTTTGCCGCTGATAATCGCCGAAGCTTCCTTATAACCGCCGAGACCGTTTTCGTTGGCGTCGACAACTTCAAAATTCCATCCCTGCAACGCGGCATAACGCTGATACATCTCAAACAACACCGCGGCAAACAAAGCCGCTTCATCGCCGCCGGTACCAGCCCGGACTTCGAGAATAGCGTTCTTGGTATCTTCTTCATCTTTAGGCAGCAGGGCAATTTTTATTTCTTTTTCCAGCTCGGGAAGTTTTTCTTTGGCCTCATAATATTCGGCTTCGGCCATCTCCCGCATGTCTTTGTCAAGCGAACCGTCTTCCATCATCATTTTGGCATCGGCCATATCCTGCGAAACTTTTTTATAATTGTTCACCGCATCGACAACCGGCGTCAAAGCCGAGAATTCCTTATTAAGACGGATTAAATCCTCCGAACTCAAATCCGGATTAAGCAGCAAAGCGCCGAGTTCTTCGTGACGGCTGACAACATTGGCTAACTTTTCGGCAAAATTCATCTTATCTATCCTTAAAATCAAATCTTTTGTGTGCTTTAATAACTTTTATTTTCCTTAAATACAACAAAAAAATAGCAGGAGAAACTGCTATTTTTTGCAAAAACAATTTCTAAGGCTAATGCCGGGCGGCAGACAAAAGCTCATTAACCGAAATATTTTTCTTAACCATACCGGAACTTCCGACTGCCGGCTGTTCAACACCGTTGATAAAAATATCAAACCCGCCGGCATTTCCGGTCGAAAGCCTGAGATCTTTGTCACGGGGCAGCGTATATTCTTCACCGGATTTCAGAACCTTGCTGATATAAACAATCGCGTCATTTTTAACCTCAATCCAGGTATCGGTCTTAAACTTCAGCACCACCTCGGCGGTTGTCTTCTCGGCCGGCGCCGGTTTAACCGTTTCCTCCTGATCAGTCAAACCGTCAAAGCTGCCTTCGGTAACCTTAACCTGCGGCGTTTCCGTCGTTTCCGGAGCCGCGGTCGTATCAATCACAGTCAGAACCGGCGCTGTCTGAGTTTCGGCCGGCAGATTCTCATCGACCTGCGCAAAGTCTTCCACCACCAACGGAAAATCTTCGCCTCCCGAAACCTCAACGCTGTCTTCAACCAAAGGTTCGTCAACCGGCAGATTTTGATAATCATTATAAAAATACCAGCCGGCATAAACGGCAATAATCGCCAACAGGCTGATTAACAAATATTTACGCCCCGGAACCGTCGCCTCAGCCTGCGGTTCGGGAACAAATATCGGCTGATTGCGGCCGGCATAGGCATCATTTTCCGCCTTAAATTTTTCAACCAGTTCTTCGCCGTCCAGACCGAGATATTCGGCATAAGAACGAATAAACCCCGGACCGTAAGGATAATCCGGAACATTGGCATAATCCGCCGCCTCTATCGCCTCAAGATAAACCTTGCGGATACAGAGTTTTTGGGAAATATCGCTGATTTTCTTACCTTCTTTAAGACGTGCTGCCTTCAGCAAGGCACCGACGTTAATTTCCTCTGCGGCCGCTGCCTTTTCTTCGGCGGCAGCTTCAACCGGAGCGGCGCTGCCTTTGTTTTCTTCGGCGGAAGAATTTTTGACTTCTTTTTTCACGATTTATATCCTTTTACTGGTTCGTTTTAAACTTTTGTTGTATTTAAGCACCTTTTTTAATAGATTTCAATACCATGATCATAAGCATAGGCAATTAATTGCGGGCGCAGCGTCCGCTTGGATGATTTCAGCAGATTATTGACATAATCGGAAACCTCGGCGACATTCATACTGCGCACCATACTTTTGACCCGGCCGAAAGATGAGCCTGACATTGACAAATTGCGGTATCCGAGACCGATTAAAGCCATTGCCTCAATCGGATTGCCGCCCATTTCACCGCAAACCGAACAATAAACGCCGTATTTATCGGCTTTAGTGACAATCTCTTTCATCATGGTCAAAAACGGCGAGGACAAAACATCATATCTCTCGGTAAGTTTCGGATTTCCGCGGTCGCAGGCAAACGTAAACTGCGCCAGATCATTGGTTCCGACCGAAATAAAATCGGCCTGAGGCAGAATGCTGTCAAGCTGGAACACCACCGCCGGCACCTCAATCATCAGTCCGACATTAACTTTAGAAGGCACCGGCTCGCCGCGGCGTTTTTCTTTTTCAAGTTCCAGCATCAGCGTTTCTTTGGCTTCTTCAAACTCGGCCAAATTCGTAATCATCGGGAACATAACATTCAGCTCTTTTCCGGCGGCCGAACGCAGAAAAGCCCGCACCTGTTTGCGCAGGATAGCCCGCCGGTCCAGCGTAATACGAATGGAGCGCCAGCCGATCGCCGGATTTTCTTCGCCGCCGAAACTCCAATAAGGCAGCAGCTTATCCGACCCGACGTCCAGACTGCGGAAAATAACCTTTTTCTGCCCGGCCCGGTCCATCAGCTCTTTATAATAAGACAGCTGACGCTCGACATTAGGCATAACATCTGAGGTCATAAACGGAATCTCGGTACGATAAAGGCCGATGCCGTCGCAGTTGGTGGTCTCAATATAATCCAGATCAAACGCCAGACCGACATTGATTGCCAGATTAATCCTGACGCCGTCTTTGGTTTTGGAAGGCAGCTTGCGCAGCTCGGCCAGCTTACGTTTTAATTCTTCCTGCGCGGCAATTTTATCCTGAAATTTTTCTTTAACCGCTGCCGTAGGGTTAATGTAAACATAGCCTTCGGTACCGTCTACGCCTAAAAGTTCGCCGGTTTTAATCTCGTCAAAAATTCCTCTGATTTTGGCGACCACCGGAATATTCAACGCTTTGGCGACAATCGCGACATGCATGGTCGGCGTGCCGTCTTCAATAATCAGGCCGCGGATTTTGCTGTAGTCATAATCCATCAGATCGGCCGGCCCCATTGTCTGCGCGACAACGACAATATCGTTGCTGTCAACGCCTTTAATCGACCCGACATCGCCGCTCAGATAAGACTGCAGGCGGTCGGCGACATCACGCAGATCATGCAGACGTTCTTTCAAATAAGTATCGGTCGTTCCCGACAGGCGGTTCCACATATCTTCATAAGCGCGCTCGACCGCAGCTTCGGCAGTCAGGCCGCTTTGGACATTATCGGCAATTTTTTTATACCAGCCCTTGTCTTTGGCAAACATCCGATAAGCGTCCAGAATATCGACATGTTCGCCGATGCCAAGCTTGGTCGAGGCAAATTTCTCGTCCAAATCCTCATTCATCTGCTGATGCGCCTTTTCAAGCTTATGCAGCTCGGCTTCTTTGTCTTCGGCAAAAATCTTGCTGACGGCCTGGCGGCGGCGGTGAATAACGGCATTTCCCAGCCCGTAACCTTTGCTGAGGCTGATACCTTTATGTTTTTCTTTTTCGGTAATGCCGCGTTCTTTAATCAAGCTCTTCTTATATTCAGCCATTTCCTCGGAAGACACCAGCTCGGATAACACCATGGCGACGGTCTCAAGAATTTCAATTTCCATCCGTGAATATTCATGCGGTTCCCGCCCCTGCAGAACCAATACGCCGATCGCCCTGTTCCAGCGGATCAGCGGAACGCCGGCAAAAGACTTAAACTCTTCTTCCCCCAGCTCCGGTTTGTAAGAAAATTTAGGATGCTTCCAGGCATCGGCCACCGCCAGCGAACGGTTATTTTTAGCGACTTCGCCGACCAAACCCTCGCCGAACCGCAGCGACACTTTATGAGCCGCCCCGGGATTAAAACCATGAGAAGCAAAAAGTTCCAGATAAGTGTCATCAACGGCAATATAACAGGCGGCGGCATCAGCATTCATACTGGAAGCAATCAATGCCATTATTTTATCCAGTTTAACCGGCAGATTATCCTGTCCTTCGGTAATGCCGCGCAGCTGCCTTAAAATATCCATCGCCTTATTGATTGCCGGTGATTTCATAATTTTTCCATATATAAAAATTTCATATTGCGCTTTTATTTATATTGCCTATATTCATTTTCATCAAGTCTAATCTTTAATTTGAAAGCAGAAAAAATGGCAAATAATTACAAAAAAGGCGATAAAGATACGCGTCCCTGGGGAACCTGGGAAGTTTTAGACGCCGGCGACGGCTTTTGCGTTAAAAGAATCTGCGTCACGCCGGGAAACATTCTTTCCCTGCAGTCGCATGACTTCCGCAGCGAACCCTGGATTATTGTCAAAGGCGAAGCTTTGGTCACGCTCGGCGAAGACAAAATCGCTAAAAAGGCCGGAGAAAATGTCTTTATTCCGGTAAAGGCCAAACACCGGATTCAAAACAATACCGACCGCGACATGGAATTTATCGAAGTCCAGACCGGCGAGGTTTTGGATGAAAACGACATCATCCGTTATGAAGATTCCTATGGGCGGGTTAAATAAAAAAAATTCAAAAAAGGCCTGATATTTCAGGCCTTTTTCAATATCATTTACCGATACCGGCCAAATGC
Source organism: uncultured Alphaproteobacteria bacterium (assembly GCA_944391355.1). Taxonomy (GTDB): domain Bacteria; phylum Pseudomonadota; class Alphaproteobacteria; order RF32; family CAG-239; genus CALXWF01. Next base: position 210 of record CALXTG010000127.1, on the reverse strand, counting down.
AGACAACAATTGCTGCCTTTACAAAACATTGACAATTACAATTTGTATTTTATGATAATTACATAATTATTAAAGGAGAAGGACATGTCATTGTTAAAATCGGTTATTGCTTCTGTTTTCATCCTTGTTACCAGTTTTTCGACGGCCTCGGCCGGCTGGACAACCCCGCCCAAACTTGCCCTTATTCCTGACAATTATAAAAATCCGACT
>CALXTG010000126.1 GCA_944391355.1 uncultured Alphaproteobacteria bacterium | reverse complement strand
CTGACCAAGACGAAATGCCCTGTACCGAGGTATGTCCGCAAAAGACGGACTATGACTGTAAATACGGAACCGAAAGCTATGTCAACGGCTGCGGCTTAACCTGTTCCCGCTGTCTGGAATGTTACGGCTGCGAAGGTCAAGGCTATACTTTAAGCGAATGTCCGGTTAACGGCATATGTCTGAATGACTGCTGCAACAAGCTGTATAAACTGGAGAGTTGCCAAAGCGGTTATATTAAGGAAAACAACAGCTGCCGGGCGGAAACCTGCAGTGAAAATGCAGCGCTGTGCAACACTGCCACTCAGAAATGCGTCAGTGGCCAATGTGTTGAGAAAAACTGTACGGAATATCCTGGGAAATGCGGAAATAATCAAGTCTGTGTTGACGGAGAATGTATTGCGAAAGACTGCAACAATACGCCCTCGCTCTGTACGGCGACCGAGAAATGCCAATTGCAGAACGGGATTTATAAATGTGTCTGCAGCCCAACTTGCACCAATGAAACAAACTGTCCCAACGGCTATGACACTCCGGTGGCAAACGGATGCGGGGGTACTTGTTCCGTATGCAGAACCACTCCTGCCGAAGCGATTATCTTCACGTTCAGCCCCGATACCGACAATGTCACTCTGACAATACCGGCAAGAGAATACAGCGGCATAAGCAAAGACTATTCCGTAGATTGGGGAGACGGAACACAAACAACAAATGTTACCGGCGCCCGTCCCACTCATACTTATGCCAAAGCCGGGAATTATGATGTCACCATAACCGGAATCTTGGGGTCTATGTCTAGTTTTCCGAGCAATATTATCCAATATATAACTCAGGTAAAACAGCTTAATTTAAGCAGCTTAAAAGAATTGTACGAAACTTTTCGGTTTTGCAAAAACCTCAGCGGCACCATTCCCGAACTGCCGCCTAATCTGGAAAATGCCCGTTATGTCTTTGACAGTCCTAAGCTGACAGGTTCGCTTCCGTCTCTGCCGACTTCGTTAAAACGCCAATACGGAATGTTTGCCGGCTGCAGCGGTTTGACAGGCAGTATCCCGCCTCTCCCGGCAGGGTTACAGGAATACGGCACTTATATGTTCCAAAATTGTAAAGGCCTGACCGGCCCCATTCCGAATATTCCCGACAGTCTCTGGGATACGACATCAATGTTCGCCGGCTGCAGCGGGTTGAGCGGAAATATCCCGGAACTTCCATCCCGTTTATCTTACGGGAACCGTATGTTTCACAATTGCAGCGGTTTAACCGGAAGCATCCCGAAACTTCCGGACAGTTTAACCAAAGGAGAGGCCATGTTCTATAATTGCAGCGGCTTAACCGGCGTCAGAACCGTAAATGGACAATATCCTTATCAATATTTAAATAACCTCTCTAGTTTCTCAGATATGCTAACCGGCTGTTCAGACGCCGTACGGCAGTATTTCCCAACCTCTTGGGGCGGGAGCTGCACGAGCTGTCAGTAAAACCAATTATCTAATGAATTTTGAGTAAGGAGGAATATATCTGTATCAGTTGATGAGGAAATTATTGATAAAGGCCTTTATTAATAAGGAATTTTTCAGTCAGTTTCTGATTTGGCTCGGAAAAGGGAATTACAATCGTAATTCCCTTTTCTTGTATCAGGCGCAGAGCTTTTTCAACTCATATAGTTTTTCCAGCGCTTCGCGCGGGGACAGATCGTCAGGATTCAGATGCCGCAAGCTTTCCCGAAGAACCAAAGTCTGAGGATTTTCCTCAACTTTGGGCTTGAGACTGGCAAAAAGCGGCAAATCTTCGGCCAATTTGGAAATCTGCTGCTCTTTGTCACCGGTTTCTAAAGATTCCAATACCTGTTCGGCACGCTGCACAACGACCGAAGGAAGTCCGGCCAATTTGGCAACATGAATGCCGTAAGAACGGTCAGCCGCCCCTTTGATAACTTCATGCAGGAAAATGACTTCATCATTATATTCTTTAATCTTCATACAATGCAGCGACATACGGTTCAACTTGGAAGTCAGAGTTGTCAGCTCATGATAGTGAGTGGCAAACAACGCCCGGCATCTGTTCACTTCGTGCAGATGCTCAACCACCGCCCAGGCAATGGATAAACCGTCAAACGTCGCGGTACCGCGGCCGATTTCATCAAGAATGACAAACGAACGTTCGTCGGCCTGATTCAAAATTGCGGCGGTTTCAACCATTTCAACCATGAAGGTCGAACGTCCCTTGGCCAAATCATCGGAAGCTCCGACGCGGGAAAATATCTTATCAATCACACCGATATGCGCCGCATCGCAAGGAACATAAGATCCCATTTGCGCCATCACGGCTATAATCGCATTTTGCCGCAGGAAAGTTGATTTACCGGCCATATTGGGACCGGTCAGCAGCCAGATTTTGCTGTTGTCGTCACTCAGGCAGCAGTCATTGCCGACGAAGCTGCCCGAATGGGCTTTGGCAATGGCGTTTTCAACAACCGGATGACGACCGTTTTTAATGTCAAAGACCAGGCTTTCATCAATTTGGGGGCGACAGTAATTTTTTTCCACCGCCAAGTCAGCCAGCGCAGCTCCGACGTCAAATTCAGCCATGGCCTTGGCCGAGCGGGAGATGTCATCGGCAGCCGTCAGAACATCTTTTATCAGGTTATCAAAAATTTCAAGCTCCATGGCTAATGCTTTTTCGGCGGCGCCGCGGATATTATTTTCCAGTTCGGTCAGTTCTACCGTTGTAAAGCGGGCGGCATTCAATACGGACTGGCGATGGATAAAGCTCTTGTCGGCAAGAATTTCCGTCGCAAATTTTGACGGAACTTCAATAAAATAGCCAATAACATTGTTATATTTGATTTTCAGCTGGGAAATGCCCGTCTGTTCGGCATATTTGCTCTGTAAACGGGTGATCAGCTGATGACTGTCGTCTTTCAGGGTTTTTACTTCGTCTAAAGGCGGAAAATACCCGTTACGGACAAAACCGCCGTCACGAGCCAGCAGCGGCAGCTCATCGGTCAGAGCATTGGCAAGCGTCATCACCAGCTGATTCTGCGCATTAAAGCGGCTGAGGATGTTCTGTACGGCCGGCGGCAGCTGGCGGACAATTTGTTCGGTGCTTGAACTTTCCACCGACTGAAGCAGATTTTTTAAACGGGGAATGATTTCCAGAGCCTGACGGATATTGGCAAGATCCCGCGGCCCCCCGCGGCCGAGGCTGATACGCGACAAAGCGCGCTCAATATCGGGGCAGGATTTTAACAAAGCCCGCAAATCTTGGCGAATCTGCGGAAAAGCTATAAAAAATTCAATTACGTCAAGACGCTTGTTAATCTCGTCAATATCGACCAAAGGCGTGGCCAAACGCGAAACCAGCAGGCGGGCGCCGATACCGGTTACGGTACGGTCAATTACCGCCAGCAGCGAAGCCGATTTATCACCGGTCTGCGAATCGAGAAGCTCCAGGCTGCGGCGGGTTGCCCCGTCAATTTCCATTACATTCTGTTCCAACAGTTTTACCGGTTTTTCTATTCGCGGCATTTTGCCTTTTTGGGTTGTTTCGATATAATCGAGCAAAACGCCGGCGGCGGTAATCTCGGCCCGCGAAAAACTGCCGAAAGAATTTAAAGTGGCAACCCGGTAGACATCCAACAGCCTTTTGTGAGCATTTTCGCTGTTAAAACGCGCCTGCGGCAGAACCGTCAACTGCTCGCGATATTCGTTCAAAATGCCGAAAATACCGGGGTTCTGCAAAAACTGATCGGCAACGACAATTTCAACCGGATTCAGACGAGCCAAAACCGAACTGAGAATTACACCGTCATTCTTATCCTTTAAGGAAAGTTCCTGCGTATAAAAATCACCGGTTGAAACATCCAACCATGCCAGACCCAGCGTTTCATTCTGGCGCAGAACCGCCATAATAAAGTTATTTTTTCGAGAATCGAGCAAATGATCTTCGGTCAGGGTTCCGGCTGTCACCAATCTGGTTACCGCACGACTTACAACTGATTTGGCGCCGCGCTTCTTAGCTTCTTTGGGATCTTCGGTCTGTTCGCAGATCGCCACTTTATAACCCTGGCGGATCAGCTTGGCAAGATAGCTTTCATAAGCATGAAACGGAACGCCGCACATCGGAATATCGGCATTTTCGTGTTTGCCGCGTTTGGTGAGGGCTATATCAAGCGCCTTGGACGCGACAACCGCGTCATCAAAAAACAATTCATAAAAATCACCCATGCGGTAAAAAAGCAGATAGTCTTTATGGGCGTTTTTAATCTGCAGATACTGCGCCATCATCGGGGTGATATTTGCTTGGGATGTTTCAGTCATTTTTTCTCAAAAATATTAGTGATTTAAAAACTGTTCTATACTATAGTTGATTTTACAAGCTAGTCCACAATTTTTTATAATTTCACAGGATAAGAAATGTTTGAACGGGGACGAAATCTTTTCAATATTGAAAAAAACTCGGAATTTGCCATTCGCGTGCTGGTATTGTCTATCCCTACCGCGGTGGTTTTTGTCATGCTGGTTCTGCTGGAACTGATTTCGCCGATGTCCGCGATTATTTCTTATGCCTCGGTTATTATATTTAACGTTCTGCTGCTGTTTCCGATTACTTTTGAAATGCAGCAGATCAAACGCTACATCACCAAGCTTTCGACCGGAGAAGACGTCAACGGCAAAGCAATGACCCTTTCCGAAAAAGATGCCAAAGAAATTGTCAGCGCCATTAACGCCATGCACAGTTTCTGGGCGCATAAGACCGATATCCTCGAAGCGCAGACGATCTCAGATACTGCAGTGCTTGATACCCTCCCCGACCCGATTATGATGATTGACCGCGCCGGCAATATTCTCGGCGCCAATCTGTCGGCGCGGACTTTTCTCGGAAAAAATATTACCGATAAAAACATTGACCGGGTTTTTGATTCCAACAGCTTTATGGAAGCGGTTTCCAGAGTATTGAAAAAGGAAAGCGCTTCTGAGAATCTGATTTTTTATGTCAAAAAACCGGTTGACCAGAAACTCTATGCCCACATCAAACAGCTTCCCTGGCTGTCTAAAGGACGCGCCGTGGCGGTTATTTCTCTTTATGATTTAACCAAGGCAATTAAAATCGAAAAAATGCAATCGGACTTTGTCGCTAACGCCAGCCATGAGCTGCGTACGCCGCTGTCGATTATCTCTGGGTTTATCGAGACCCTGCAGACCAGCGCCAAAGATGACGAAGCCGCCCGTGAATCTTTTCTTAAGATAATGGCCGAACAAGCCGAATATATGTCGGCGCTGATTGAAAACCTGTTATCTTTATCCCGGATTGAGATGGAACAGGATCAAAAGCCCGAAGGCGAAGCCGATGTTGTCAAACTTGCAGAAGAAGTCCAACAGGCTTTGTCACTGAAAGCCGAAGCTCGGGAAATCGGCATAAAGGTTAAAAATGACGAAGATATCCCGATGATTAACGCCGACGAACGGCAAATTAAACAAATTATTCAGAATCTGACCGACAATGCCATAAAATACGGGGTCAGCAAAAGCGATGTGACAATTAAAATCAGCACGGCCGAAAGCATTCCGCCGTCCAAAAGCTATAAAGTCCGCAGCGGACCGGCAGTCGCTATTGCCATTAATAACAAGGGTCCGAAAATTACTCCGGAAAATCTGGCGCGGCTGACCGAACGTTTCTACCGAATGCAGGAGCATAAGGATCTGAATATTAAAGGGACTGGCCTGGGCTTATCAATTGCCAAACAGATTATACTCCGGCATCGCGGAAACCTTACGGTTACCTCGAACAGCTATAACGGTACAACTTTCACTATCTATCTGCCTCAGGAAATTTAATCCGACAAAAAATACTCTTACCGTTCAATCTGTTTAGACAGAAAAAGAGGTTGTGCTAAATATTTGTTAACAGATATTGATTAGAATGAGAAATTATGATAAGATATCTCTATTGTCATAGTTTGACTTCTTTTTATCGTCATGTTCGGACTTGATCCGAACATCCAGGTTAAATAATAAGGCTAATTTATCGACCTGGATTCCCCGGTCAAGCCGGAGAATGACAAAGAAGGAAGTCAAGTCCGAGTATGTTTGTATCGGAAAACCAGAATAACAAGAGGCCGAGAGAATGTCGGGGATTTCGTTAACAGCGTCAATGCGCAGCAACTTGTTGAGCTTGCAAAATATTGCAAGCCAGCAAAATATTGTGCAAAATCGCTTAGCGACCGGCCTTAAAGTTTCTTCGGCGATTGATAATCCTTCTTCTTATTACACCGCTTCTTCCTTAAACAACCGCGCTGCCGATTTAACCGCCTTGTTGGACGCCATGTCACAAGGGATACAGACCATTAAAGCGGCCAACGAAGCGATTGACTCCGGCACCAAATTCCTCGAACAGGCCAAAGCTGTCGCCAACCAGAATCTGACCCCTCAGTCTTCCGTCGATGTTGATGTTAATGCGGCAATCAATGAACAAAATGCTCAAAGACTGGCTGCGGCCGGTTCGGCACCGGCGCCTGACCGAGCTTGGCTATTAGCAAACGGGGCTGATTTTGTTGTCGAGAGCGAAAGCGAAC
>CALXTG010000125.1 GCA_944391355.1 uncultured Alphaproteobacteria bacterium | reverse complement strand
TCGATTGTCACGACCCGGCAGGATTTTACCGAAAATCTGATAAATGTGTTGGAAGAAGGGGCGGATAAACTGACGCTCGCCGATATGAATCAGGAATCAGCCAATATGTTGGCTTTGCAAACCTCTCAGCAGCTGGCCGTAAATTCCCTTTCCCTCGCTTCTCAGGCTTCTCAGGCGGTATTGCGGTTATTCTGAGTAATTTCAATGTTTTCCAAGACGGCCTCAAAATTGTCGCGCTGCGGCGAACAGATATAGGCGCCGATTTTAACTTCGTCCATATCATGAAGCAGAGCGCAGCGGCGCAGCAAATGAAAGCGCTCTCCGTCATCGGAGCAGTAGAGCAGATATTCTCCTTTACAGCGCCGGATTTTGTACCAGATTTCATCTTGCGGCATATTGAAATCATGAAGCGCCCAGTCCGCGCACCCTCCCGTTGCGCAGATGGTTGCCAGCCGGCTGTCTCCCGGTTTTTCCGGCATCAGCGATAATTTAAGCCAGTTGTTTTTGTCAATCCGCACCATCAGCCCGCATTGTTCAAAGGCTTCGGGGCGGTAAAAACGCCATTTGGCGGTTACCGTGAAATCTCCGCTGCCGCGTTTGAAAAAGAAATGTCCGTTATCTTTGGAAAATTTATGCCGGGCATTAACCCAAAAATCAGTATCAGGCGTGGCCTTGACTTTCATGCCGTTTTCCCCGAAATAAACTTCCTCGGGTTCGTTCAGCCATTCAAAGTCTTTAAGCGCGTCCAAAAGCATTAGTAGTTCCTGATTGTTTCGTCGCCCATATTCTGCAGAGCTTTTTCCAGCTCGGTATTTTTATTTTTGGGGCTGACGATTTTTAAGCTGACAATCTGATCGCCCTGACCCGATTTATTTTTTAAGCCTTTACCTTTCAATCGCAGTTTCTCTCCGCTGGAAGAATAGGGCGGAATGGTTACTGCCACTTTGCCGCTGATTGTCGGAATTGTCACTTTGGCTCCCAGCACGGCTTCTTTAATGCTGATCGGCAGCTCCAGCAGAACATTCAGCCCGTCGAGACTGAAATAGGGGTGTTTGTCAACATTGATCGTAATCAGTACGTCTCCCTTGGGGCCGCCGTTAAAGCCTTCCTGTCCCAAACCTTTTAGGCGCAGCGTCTGTCCGTCCAGCGTACCGGCCGGAATTTTGACGTTAATGTTTTTACCCTGAATGATAACCGAGGTTTCTCCACCTTTGGCAGCGGTCAGAAAATCTACTTTCATGCTGTAGGCAATATCTTCGCCTTTGCGCGGTCCGCGGGCTGCCCGGCCGCCGAAACCTTGAGCGCTGCCGCCGAATTGCGAAAAAATATCTTCGCCGAAAATGGAAGAAAAGTCAAAACCGCCGCCTCCGGCTCCGAACGGATTCCCCGAAGTCGAATAAGTGCGGTAAGTGCCGTTGCCGAACCCGCCGAACCCTTCGCCGCCGCCGAACCCGCCGGCTCCGAACCCGGTCGGTTTGCCGTCGCAGTCAATTTCATTATTATCGTATTTTTTGCGTTTTTCCTTATCGCCCAAGATATCGTAGGCGCAGGAAATCTCTTTAAATTTTTCGGCCGCTTCCTTGTTGTCTTTATTTAAATCGGGGTGATATTTGCGCGCCAGTTTGCGATAAGCCGATTTTATTTCGGATTCGGAAGCCTCTTTGGAAACACCTAATACATGATATAAATTTTTGGTCATTGTTATAAAGCTCTAAAAATTTTTACTTCTCTAGTGTTATATAGGTAGAGATTTACCTTATTGCAACCTGTCGGACAGGCTTAATAATCGCAGAGGAAAGTCGCGCGGCGGGCGTTGTTTTTATAAAGAACCACATCGGAAAGCGTGGCTTTTTTATCATTTTGCTCCTGGCAGTAAAGCGCCGCCAGCATGGCCAGTTCGTCAACCCGGATATTTTTATATTCATAAATAACATGGCTCGGCGAAGTCTCGACCACAACCACATTATCGACATATTTGTTAAAGTCCGGGCGAAATTCCTGATGAGCGACACAGGCGGCGAATAATAAGATCCCCATTAGCAGTAAACAAAATTTTTTCATAAGGCATACTCTCGGTTTACAGTTCAAATTCTTTCGTTTTATTCGGTTTACGGGAGAGCGGGTTTCGCTTGGGCTTAGGCAGCTCTTCCGGTTTATGCCCCTGCATTTCGGCCACGCGCACCCTCAGCCGGGCCAGGCGCTCGCTTGCGCTTTCCCTCGGGGATGTTGTTTTTTCCGTTTTGAGCATAAGCCCTCCCTTGGCGGCTGTTTGGGGATAAGATAACAGCTTTTTATTAAGCAAAGCTTAACTAAAAAATTATTTCAGGATATTATAAATATCTTTTCCCGCCTGTTCGAGAATTTTCTGCACTCTTTTGTTATCGGTATTTTTGGTGCGGCTGTTTGTCAGCTTATTCAGCATTTTCTGCAAATCCTGATTAAAACGGCGGTCTTGTCGCAGGGCTTCGATGTCGCGCAGATTCTCTTCATCGTCGATTTTATAATTTACCACGGCGCGCAGCGTGGCGATATATTCGGCATCTTTACGCGCGGCAAAGGCTTCGGCATCGGCTGCCGGCGCCAGCAATATAGAACCAATTAACAGCAGATAAGTTATTTTCATGCTTCCCCCTGATAAAAAAATCGTTATAATCAATATTAATTATATAATAGGCAATCTTTGTTTGACTATGCAAAAAAGTGAGTTATCACATATGAAAAAAATTCTTTGGCTGCTGCTGGATGACCGTATGGGCAGTGTCGGACAGGCGCGCGGCGTGGCTCAGTTTCTGTCGGCTGATTTTGAAATTGTTGAAAAACACATCAGCTATACGCGTCTGGCCAAACTGCCGAATTTTCTCAAAGGCGCCGGCCTTTTGGGGTTGACTGCCGAAAGCAAAAAAGCGGTCGCTGAGCCCGCGCCGGATCTGGTTATTTCCGCCAGCCGCCGCACCGCGCCGGTTGCCCGCTGGATAAAAAAACGTTCCGGCGGCAAAACCGTCATTGCCCAGATTATGTACCCCGGCAAAAGCGGGATTAAAGATTTAGACATGGTCTTTGTTTCCGAACATGACAAGAAAAAGAAATTTTATCCCAATTTTACTTATATTGTCGGCTCGCCGCACCGGATTACCCCGCAGACGCTGGAAGAAGCGCGGCGCAAATGGGAACCTGTCTTCGCCGGTATGCCGAAACCTTTAACTGCCGTTATTGTCGGCGGCGCGATTAAAGGGCATCCGTTCAGTCTGGAAAATGCCGAATGGCTGGGACGGGCGGTAAAAGAATTCAAACAGGAGTTCGGCGGCGCGGTTCTGATTACCGATTCCCGCCGCACCGGCAAAGCCGCGCAGGATATCATCATGAACGAACTCTCGGCCGTTCCGGCTTATACCTATCTCTGGGGCGAAGATAAAGAAAACCCGTTCATCGGTTTTCTGGCCTGCTGCGACAATATCATCGTTACCGGCGATTCCGTGACCATGTGCTGCGAGGCCTGCGGTACCGGCAAACCGGTTTATATTTTTGAAGGCGACGACTGGCTTTCGCACAAGCATCAGCGCTTTGTCGCTTCGCTTTATCGCAGCGGTTATGCTTTCCCGCTGGAAGAAAATGCCCGCGGCAGCTTTGTTTCGCGCGGCGCTTTAAATCCGGCTGCTGAGGTTGCAGAAATTATCCGCCGCCGTTTCACAAAACTGTAATCCTTAAGCGTTTGACTCAATTAGACAAATCTGCTATCCTCAATAATGTGAAGTAGTTATTGTGGGGTATTATTGTTGAATTAAAAAAAAATTTAAAATATGAAAAAAATTTTTTTATTGGTTGTCCTGATACTAGGTGTTTGGACAGCGAGCGGACAAGTGTATCGCTTACCGCAAGGTCTAAGTATGGGGAGCCGTCAGTGGTGCTATGACGGTTATGCGCTGGTGGAAACAAACGATGAGCACGCTTATGTGTATATCACGCGCGGCGCTTATCCCGAGATTAAAACCCTGATACCGTTCTGTCAGATTGAAGATCAGGTTATGGGCCGTCTCGAAGCCGTTTGTTACAGCTACGGCTGGTCGGAAGTGCGGATTTTGGACATTCGTCCTTACTGCAATGCCGGCTATATGCGGTGGTTAATTGTCACCAACCGGGGCAGCTACTATGCTTACTCCGACGGGACAATTTCCAAAACCCAGGCTCCCGCCTGCCGCAGATACAATTATTCTGCCGGTTGGGAAAAGACCATGGCATGGTTATACGGAACCTATCGGTTTTTAGACTGCGTTACCTATGCGGCCTATGCCTGGGATCACACCATGCATTGCTTGAAAGCCATCGGGAATGGTATCAAGCACGGGACGCCTGATATGACTCCTTACGGCGGTCGTTACACCCCGGTTTACCGCGAACCGTATCATCATCGCTATGATCGTCCGGTTCGTTA
>CALXTG010000124.1 GCA_944391355.1 uncultured Alphaproteobacteria bacterium | reverse complement strand
ATTGTTGCCGATGTGCCTGAAGGTGATTTGGAGAACTGGAAAGATGATGCCAGCGATCTGATCTATTTTGTCGGTGTGTTTCTGGCGAGACGCATTGACTTTAATACGACAGAAACGATATTGCCGTTTGCCAAACCCAAGTACGGCGAAGAACTTCCGGAAGGAATGATGAGTTGTCCGTATTGCGGGAGAACTCTGGCAATTGACATGCAGGGGAATATTCGCCCTTGTCCGTGTGAAAGCGATGTGCGGGAGCATATCGTGCCTGAAACAGGCAAACAGTCCGAGCTGCATCCGAATGATGAGGGAAGGCATGTCTGTTGAATCGTTTGTTTTCCATAATAATTATTTTTTTAGCGTCCGAAACTTTTTTCGGGCGCTTTTTTTGTGAATAAGGGCGGCGGCGGCTGTTTTGTTATTGCTTTTTGTATCGGGAAGCTTTAAACCTATAATGTTATAAATTTTTATAAGAGGTATAAATGTCTATCTATCGTACACATACCTGCGGGGAACTCCGCGGGACGGATGTCGGCAAAGAGGTAAAACTGGCCGGCTGGATTCATCGTAAACGCAATCTCGGTAATCTGTGCTTTATTGATTTGCGTGATCATTACGGAATTACCCAGTGTGTGGTAGACAGTTCTTCGGATTTATTTGCCAAATTAAATGAGGTTCGGGTTGAGAGCGTGGTCGGTTTTTCGGGTAAGGTTATTACACGCGGCGGCAATATCAACAAAGATATGCCGACCGGCGAAATCGAGCTGCAGGTTCAGGATATGGAAGTTCATTCGAAAGCTGAAGTGCTGCCGATTCAGGTTTTCGGCGAGGATGACAGTCCGGAAGAACTGCGCCTGAAATATCGTTTTTTGGATTTGCGCAAAGAGCGGATTCATAACAATATAAAACTGCGTTCGCAGGTGATTGCCGAAATGCGCAGGCTGATGACCGAACAGGGATTTACCGAATATCAGACGCCGATTTTGACCGCTTCTTCTCCCGAAGGGGCGCGTGACTTTTTGGTGCCGTCGCGGATTAATCCCGGCAAGTTTTATGCTTTGCCGCAGGCGCCGCAGCAGTTTAAACAGCTGCTGATGGTTTCGGGGTTTGACCGTTATTTTCAGATTGCGCCCTGTTTCCGTGATGAAGATCCGCGCGCCGATCGTTCGCCGGGAGAGTTTTATCAGTTGGATATGGAAATGTCTTTTGTGACGCAGGAAGATGTGTTCAAAGTGATTGAAACGACAATGGGCGGGGTCTTTAATAAATTTGCCAACGGCAAAAAGGTTGATCAGGCGCCGTTTATCCGCATTCCTTTCCGTGAAGCCATGTTGAAATACGGTTCGGACAAGCCCGATTTACGGAATCCGCTGGTTATTCAGGATGCCACCGCTTTGTTCGGAGATTCCGGTTTCGGTGTTTATGACGCTAAAGTTAAAGAGGGTGAAGCTGTTCGGGCGATTGTGGTAAAAGCAATTGCCGACAAGCCCCGTTCTTTCTTTGATAAATTGAATGATTATGGCAAAGAAGCCGGTTTCGGCGGAATTGCCTATATTGCTTTTGCCGCGGAAGGCGCCAAAGGAATTGCCAAGCTGCTGACTGCGGAAAAACTGGCAGAAATTAAAACTAAACTCGGTGCTGCCGACGGCGATGCGGTTTTGTTTATGGTCGGCAAAGGAATGCAGTTTGCCAAGTTTACCGGACGGGTACGCCTTAAACTCGGAGATGAGCTGGGGCTGACGAAAAATGACGCTTTCCGTTTATGCTGGATTGTTGATTTCCCGATGTATGAGGAAAACGAAGAAACCGGCGCGGTGGAATTTTCGCATAATCCGTTCTCAATGCCGCAGGGCGGAATGGACTCGCTGTTGAACAAGAATCCGCTGGATATTCTGGCTTATCAGTATGATTTGGTCTGCAACGGTGTCGAGCTGGCTTCGGGAGCGGTGCGCAACCATCAACCGGAGATTATGTATAAGGCCTTTGAAATTGCCGGTTATGATAACAGCGTGGTCGATAATAAATTCGGCGGTATGATTAATGCTTTCAAGTACGGCGCGCCGCCGCACGCCGGCTGTGCGCCGGGGATCGACCGGACGGTTATGCTTCTGCTTGACGAGCCGATTATTCGCGATGTGATACTGTTTCCGTTGAACGGTAAAGCGCAGGACTTGATGATGCAGGCGCCGAATTATGTGACGGATAAGCAATTGCAGGAACTGCATATTAGAGTGGTTGAAGAATAAGAAAATAATGCCCGCCGGCCGCGGGCATTATTTTTTGTAAAATGCTTGTCAAAATTGACAGAATATATTAATATATTTATATAGTTTGTATTAACGGAGACAAGCAATGGCAGATATGAAACAGGTTCGGGAAAAACTGGAAAAGAGATGTCGTAATTATAAAAGATTCGGTTTATTAAATACGCCGCTATTTGATTATGAAAAATATAATTTTTCTGAAAGTATGATTGAAGAAATGGAGGCTTTGCTCCCGGAGGGGATTGATTTATCGAAATCGAAAATGAAGCTGTTGTCGGTCGAAAGCGATGATAAATATCCAAGATCTGAAAGTTTTTTTATATGTCGCGGCAAAGCTTTTTGTGAAAATGGTTCAGAGAGAAAAGCCGATTTTCAAATTAAAAACGGTGATGATATTGTATTTATGGCACATGTTTATAAGAGCGGCTGGTTGACGGCCGGGTCTCGACTGCGAGGGGTGACGGCGGCAGTTCATTCTCATGATGAAAATGGGGAAGATATCTACGGGCTGCTTGATAACAAGGGTTTGAGCGTCGTTGGGAAAGATAAATTGGCACCGTTTTTTGCGGGGGACAAAAAGGCATTTAAGCAAATTTTGTTTGAGGTTGCCGACAAATGGCAGGAAGAGGAAAAACGTCTGGAACAGCAATTGCGCAGTGACCGTATGTGCCATTTGGGAATGTGAAATAATTTTATTTAAAAAAAGAGTTGACATTCTTTGTGAAAAGTCATAAAAGTTTTTCTGTTCCTGCCGATTGCCTCATCGTCTAATGGTAGGACAGCGGACTCTGACTCCGTTAATCGTGGTTCGAATCCATGTGAGGCAGCCAATAAAAAAAACACCCCGACGGGTGTTTTTTTTTATTGGCTGAAAAGCTCTTGTTAAATTGCGAGGGAAGCGAAGGCAACCGAGCAATTGTTAGAAGAGCTTTGACCGAAGCGCAGTTGTTAAGCTTATGATAATAAGCGAAACTTACGAAGCAAGAGCCAATATTTCCCCCAACGGATGGTCTTTTTGTATTTAAATTGTTCTTGGAATTTGAACTAAGGGTAAGAGGTTCGACTGCAAACAAAAGGCCGGCGGAAGTCTGCCGGTTGTAAAGTGGATGAGTGCAGTAGAACGAGTCTTTGCAAAAGCAAAGCTTGAGGACAATCCGTGTGAGGTTCTTCAAATAAGAAACCCCGCAAGTGAACTATCCTAATTTAGGGGGAGTTCAAAGGCGGGGTTTCTTTTTTTTAGTTCTGATTTAAGCGCATGGAATAAATCAAACAGTCGTTGCCTTCGTCATAGTAGTCTTGCAGACGGGCTTCGCAGCTGAAACCGCAGGATTCATAGAATCGGCGGGTTGGCTCATATTGCGGAATGCCGGAAGTTTTGATAAAAACTTTGGTTCCGCCCTGTTTTTTGACTTCTTCCAGAAATTTTTCAATCAGCTTTTTACCGATACCCTGGCCGCGAAACTCGTTTAAGGTTGACAGCCAGTGCAGTTCAAAAGTGGAGATAGATTCCGGAACCTGTCCGAAACAAGCATAGGCGCAGGTTTTGCCGTCATCTTCGGCAAAAAGGAAGTTGAAATTTTCCGGGGAATTGCTTTGACCCTTGAGCGCTTCTTTTGCCAAAGCGACAGTCACCTTAACGTCTTCTTCATCAAAGAAGCCGGTAGAAACTGCAATTTTACGAATTATCTCAGGATCGGTAAAATTTATCTTATCACGAAAGGAAAGCATGATTACACTCCTTTCAGAACCGATAAGCCCTCGCCATGTTGAGAACGGCCGCAAGGGTGGTCGTTGTAAGTGAAAGAATATTGGAAGTTACTACTTCGAGCTTCAGCATCATCCTGCTGAGAAATCTCATCGCTAATCACCGCGAGAGGTGTTACAGATAACATAAAAACTCCATACTTGTTAACCCAATGTACAGAAAGTTAAAAACCTTCCATACTCTTTAAATATGCCATATTTTAGGAAAAAAGGCAAGGGGAAGACGAAAATATTTTAAATGGTTAAAAAGAAAAATCCCTCAAATGAACTGTCCACGTTTTAGGGACAGCTCAAGAGAGGGGAGTTTTTTTAGGCGCTTTTTAAGGTTTGCAGAGCTTGTTTTTGGTTTTTTCTCAAAATGGCGGCACTTTTGTGTAATTCTTTGTTCTCTGCGTCTGACAGCTGGGGAAGCATCGTTTTGATTATGCCGCTGCGGCCGATGACCGAGGGCAGGGATAAGCAGACATCCGGCAGGTCTTTCAGTCCCCGGTGATAAGAGCTGACGGTCAGCACACGTTTTTCATCTTTGGCGATTGCCTTGCAGATAGTGCTTAATGCCCCGGCAATGCCGTAATAAGTAGCTTTTTTGCCATGGTAAATTTTATAGGCAATCTGAACCACTTCGGCGCTGAGTTCCGCTT
>CALXTG010000123.1 GCA_944391355.1 uncultured Alphaproteobacteria bacterium | reverse complement strand
GTATTTTTAAATTATTTGGTTTATGTTGCGGAATCGCTGCCGGTATAATCGCTCTGTCGATGTTTAAAGAAGGCGGCTGCTGGGCAATAATTCTTGCGGTTGTTTGCTGGCTGTTAATCCGCTGGGGAACGTTGAAATTTGTAAAATAACAATAAAGCCTGAATTGATCTTCAGGCTTTATAATTTTTAAAGTTGTTGTAATTTCGTATGACCTATAAAATGCAGTCACTTTCTAAATATCGGCAATAACTACCATGCTGACAATTTCATCAGGATCACTGACAGCGCCGTTAGCGCCGCCGCCTTTCTTAATGTTGTCGACATATTCCATGCCCGATGTCACTTCACCCCAGACCGTATATTGTCCGTTGAGCCAGTCGCAATTACCGAAACAGATAAAGAACTGACTGTCCGCGGAATCCGGATTCATGGCGCGAGCCATAGAGACCGTCCCCCGTTTATGAGGGTTGCGGTTAAATTCGGCTTTCAGTTTTTTCCCCGAACCGCCGGTGCCGTTGCCGTAAGGACAACCGGTCTGAGCCATAAAGCCTTCAATAACGCGGTGAAATTTCAAGCCGTTATAAAAACCGGCGCGAACCAGCTCTTTAATCCGCTCTACATGATTGGGTGCGTCTTCGGGATACATTTCAATAATGACATCCCCGTCTTTTAATTTCAGCAGCAAAGCGTTTTCCGGATCTTTAACTTGATAGGAATGTTTGATTTTCTTGGCTCTGGTTTTGCTGACCGGCAGCTTTTTGGATTCTTTATTCGGCAGTTTTTTGGCTTCGCTGCCGGGGAGTTTTTTTGTTTCGCTGCTTTTGAGCAGCTTTGCTTCGTCTTTTGTTTTCTTGCTGGTTTTGGTTTCTTTGGCCATTTTACATCTCCGTCATAAATTTATCTGTCTGTATGTTAAGTAGGTATCTGCGCGCTGATAATCAATAGTCTAATCTTTTTTCCGGTTTAAGATATAATCAACCCTTTCTTCGGGGCTGAGGCCGGTCGGATAATAGCGGTCAATTTCCTGCAGTTTGCCTTCCAGTCCGATTCCGTTGGCAATCTGAATTGCCAGCCCCGGCCGGGCATTCAGTTCCAGCATCATCGGGCCGCGCCGGGCATCGAGCACAATATCGGCGCCGAGATAGCCCAGTCCTGTCATTTCATAGGCTTTAGCGCCGATAAGCAGATGTTCGCGCCACAAAGGCACTTCCAGTTTTGATAAATCGGCTTCGGTATCGGGGTGGTGTGTAATCGGAACATTTTTCATAACGGCTTTGAGAGTTTTGCCGTTGGCAATATCCAGGCCGACCCCGACTGCTCCCTGATGTAAATTCGCTCTACCGCCAGAAGCTGCCGTTGCCAGCCGCATCATTGACATTGCCGGGTACCCTTTGTAAACGATAATCCGAACATCGGGAATTCCCTGAAAACTGAAATCGGCAAATATGTTGCTGAAATGAACCAGCTCTTCAATAACCGCCGCGTCATATTTTCCTCCCAGGCTGTACAGCCCGCTCAGAATATTGGAAATATGCTGATAAAGCTCATTATAGCTGATTGTGCGTCCCGACGGGGTCGTAAAACAATTGTCGGTGTAATCGATAATCACCAGCACGCCTTTACCGCCGCTGCCGTGCGCCGGTTTGACGACAAATTCCTTATGCTCTTTGACAATGTCTATAATATTTTTGACCTGATGCTGAAATTCTATAATCCCGATCAGTCCGGGCGTGTTGATTCCCGCCTTCTGCGCCAAAAGCTTGGTTTGTACTTTGTCGTCTACAAGAGGATAAAGCCGTCGCTGATTATATTGGGAGATAATATTGTAATTGCGGCAGTTCATACCAAGAACTCCGGCTTTATGCAGGCTTTTCGGCGAAGAAAATTTAAGCCATTTAAACATCTGAATCAGCCCTTCGCCAGCGGTGAAAAACGTTTCAGTTCGGTAAGGCGGTATCCCGTATAGGTTCCGAGCAGCATCACGATAAACAGAATAACCAGATTAAGTTCATTAAAGGCAAACATGATATGGCGGATATATTCGCTGCTGACAATAAAATAGGTAATAACCGCGACCAACAGGCTGAAAAAGACTTCGCGCCCGGCATTGGCCGGCCCGTCTTCTTCCCAGGTAATCGAAGCGCGTTCAATAATCCAGGCCATAATGATAATCGGGAAAAAGACCGCCGAAGAGCCGACGTCGATTTTAAACTGATAGCCGAAAATTGTCAGCGCCTGCATCATTAAAATAACAAAAATAACCACGGCCGAAATTCTCGGCACCAGCAGCAGGTTAAATTTAGACAGGACAAACCGCATCAGCAGGCCGATGCCGATAATAATGCCGAAGCAGATCAATCCGGGCAGAAAGCCGGTTTTAACCAGCGACATCGCCAGCAGCATCGGGGTAAAAGTCCCCATGGTCTGCAAACCGACGACATTGCGCATTAACACAATAACCAAAATTGCCAGCGGAAAAATTGAAAACCATTTCAGCGTATTCTGCTGAGCCAGCGGCAGGTTGTAGATAGAAAAATCAAACCATGTTTTCTGCTGGGCAAGTTTAGCTCTTTGTCCGGCCAGGCCGAAAGAACTGCTGACCGATTTTAATGCCGAGAATAAGACCGACGAATTTTGTCCGCCCTCAACATCAAGCAGAGAGCTGCCGCCGCGCTGGAAAATAACAAAATTTTCCGGAATGCCTTTTTGCGCGGTCTGAATATCATAAATCCGCCATTTGCCGTTGATATAAGCCTCAATCATTAAATCGGGTGTAAAGGATTTTTTGTTTTCTTCCAGCTTGACGCCGCGGGCAATCCGGGTCGGCACCTTTTTGACGGCGAGCAGGGAAGTAATCAGCTCAGCAACGTCTTTCTGCGATTTTTTCATCGGCAGCAGGGTGGCTGTCAGCGGATGCGGCGGATTTTGATTTAGCAGGCGGATAATTTGCTGTGGCAGATCGCCGGTCTGTTGTGCGGCGTCTTTCAAAAATTGTTTGGCGGCTGCGCTGGTCTGCTCGTCCCAAAAAGGTGTTTTCGGCCGCGGCGGCACCGGCGCATAAATTTTCCCTTTGCCGTCGCGATTGTCAAACAGCATCAGCCGATAATAAATATTTTGCGCCCCCTGTTGTGCCGGAGCGCTTAAAACCACGCGGCTGGTTCCGTTTTTGACCCGTTTCATTTTATAGCCGGGGGCAACGATATTTTCTTCCAGAATTTTAAATTCTTCGGTTTCCGAAGGAACCGCCAATGATACTTTAATCGGTTCGCCGGTCGGTTCAAAAGCAATATGAGCCTCAATCGTCCATACGTCAGTCATTTTGCGCGGCGCAAAATTGAAACCCCAGTATTTAATTTTATAATAAATGCTGTAACCGGCATAAATAAGCGAAAGCAGCAACAGGAAGCTCAGGATTTTGCGAACCGTAAAAATTTTTTTCAACATGGAAGACTCTTTAATTTAAAGTATGCGAAAGCGAGGTATCGACAATAGCGCGGCCGGTCAGAATATTGCGGCCGACCAGAACCTGATATTCAAATTTCTCGCGATTGGCAAGCGAAAAATTGGCATTGATGATCTGATCGCCGAATTTGACATCCATCATTACGACAACGCGTTTTTCGCTTTTATGAAGCCTTTTGATAGTAGTGGTTTTTTCAATTTTTTTTTCAAAACGGTGCACTTCGCCGTTTTGTTCGTTTTTAACCGTGAAAGAAACCCATTTTTCGCCGTCGCGTTCAAACTGGCGTACATTTTCGACATCAATTGACGAACTTTCGGCGCCGGTATCAATCCGGGCTTCGAAAGGAGTTTTCATCGGCAGGATATAAATCGGTTCAACCTCGCCGATGATCCCCAGAGGGTGAGATGTTGGCATTTTGACCTCCACGGCCGGAACAATTTCGGGAACAACCGTCTGCTCCTGCGCGCAGGAACAGGCAAATATGCAAAGACAAGAGAGTCTAAAAAACTTTTCAATAAAACGCATTATCTCAATCACTTATAATTTCAAATTCTAAACTAATAAAATCTACTGCCGAAAGTCTCTTTTTGTAAAGCAAAAATTATTTTTATCGGCAAAAAACAGATGATTTTTTTTCTAAAAATAGTATAATAAAATAATATAAAGGGATAAATGCAATGTTCAAGATCGATGAATTAAGAAAAAGGATCGGGGCATCCCGGCAGATAAAGAAGCTGGAGCAGGTTGCGGAAAAGGCTGCGATTACCGCCAGCCTGATATTAACGATGACTTTCGGCGGCGGAAAACAGGGAACAGCTGCGCCGCATCAGGAGAGTAATGAAAAAACCGCGCCGCGAATAGAAATTAGTCTGCCGACTTCGGAAGTAATCAACATCAGCAAAACCGACTGCCTGTTTCGCGAAGAAGCTTTTGCGCGCCGTTTGGCCGCGGAACACAGCCTGGAGTTTTTCGGCAATATGTTTTATCTCAATGATCTGATTCGCACCACCCGGGCGCAGGGCTATAAAGAACAGCTGATAAAAGAAGTCGCCGATTATGTTTTCAAGAGCGGCGGTTTAAGCGGCAGCTTCAACTACTGTGTTATGTCGGGAGCTTTGTCTGCCCGTCAGGCGGTTGAAACCGGAGAACAAAACAGCAAAATCGCTGCGTTGATTTCCCGTGCGGTTGAGCGTATTTTTCCCGAAGATAAACATTCAAACGTATCTTGTCCGAAGTTTTTGGAGCATATTCGTCAGGATAAGGAATTATCCCGCTTTTTGCATGAATGCCGGAACAATCTCAAAGAAACGATAAAACAAGTTGGTGTCGGCGGGATCCTTATCAGCCGCGTTCCCGGCAACAACGGGGTCAGCACTTCCAGCGGCATGCATTTCACCTGTATAGGCCCCAAATGGGTTCAGGATCAGTATCAGGAGCATAAACAGGAAATTAAGACCGCAGCCCAGATCATCAGGGAAAAAGGGCGGGCGAATGTGCGCGAGAGCATTATCCGTATGCGCCGCCGCGCGCCGGACATTACCTCTGCGGACAAAAAAGGCCTGTCCGACGAAGCCGTTTATGTCGGCGCCAACGGTGAAAGCAGCGGCCGAACCGATGTTATTGCCGCTAAAAATTCGGGATACTATTTTGATTACTGCGGCGCGGTAGCTTATCTTATTACCCGCGAAATGCAGCAGATGCAAAAAGAAGAACTGGCAGCCCTGCTGCAGGAAAAACTCCCCTCAGACAAAGTCAGCGAAGGATTTAACCAACCGCGGAACAGCAAGACGGCTGATTTGGCCGTACGGCACAACTCAGCCGCTTCGCGTCAGCTTTAGAAGAAGAAAGTCGTGCGCAGCGAAAAGACCGCGGCATTGTCGCTCTTTGGATTCTCGGCCGGATTGATATAATACTGAATATCCGGCGTAATCGTCATCCATTTTGACAAGCCCCAGGCCCAATAAGCTTCCAATACGGTTTCGGCATCGTGGTTGAGCTTGCTGCCGACGGCTTTTTCGTTGATTTTATTATAGGCGACCGCCAAGCCGATCTGATCCAGCGGGTTGCGGTTGAGCGGATTATTATAAACCGTTCCCAGTACCCAGGATTGGTCAATTGTTGCCTGATTTCCGGAAACGCCGTTAACTCGGGCAAAAACTGCCCATTTATCGCCCAGATTCTGACTGAAGTTTAACGACCAGCCGTTAGTGGTTTCTTTTTGCTGATCGACCCAAGGCTGATTGTAGAATAAAACCGAATATTGTCCGGAACCGAGATTCTTTATGGTCGGCGTATAAGATAAAGAAGCGAAAGTTGTGTAGTGCTCTTCGCCGAAGTGGGTTTTCAGACTCTGTCCGTCAATATTGGTCGCGTCCTGTCCCCCGAAAGCCAGGGTCCATTCGTCATTGGGAGCAATCTGAACATAAGCGCCCATGCTGGCGGTCGGATAGGTGGAAGAGCCGTTTTGTGAAAGAGATTCGTTGATAAAGTTTACCTGCTGGTTGGAAACATAAGCTGAACCGTCGAAATTATACATCGGAAACTGACCGGCTGCAAGTGTTAACCAGTTCCATTTTCCGGGCAGCTGATAGGTAAAATAAAATTCATCGAAAGAATTTTGCGGAGAAGTATAGTCGTTGATTCCGGTCGCCGCGCCGATATTATTGCCCAGATGTTCGGCGCTGATGCCGCCGTAACGGACAATATTATAACCGAGATTAACGGTTCCGGTACCATATTCGTTTTGAAACGGCGTCCAGGTAATAGACGGATAGATAATCGTCTGATAACTGGTCTTTTTACCGCTGGGAGTCGCCCGCTGCGCCATATAGGAAACATCGACCGAATAGTCAAAATTATATTCTTTGTTCAGCCAGTTTTTGAAATCGGTGTAGGCTTGTCCGAAGTCGGTAAAACTGTGGTTGCGGCGAT
>CALXTG010000122.1 GCA_944391355.1 uncultured Alphaproteobacteria bacterium | reverse complement strand
TGGAACAGGGACGCGATATTTTCGCCGTTCCCGGTTCGCCGCTGGATCAAAGGGCTCAAGGTCCCAACCGTTTGATAAAAGACGGTGCCAATCTGGTTGAAAGCGCCGAAGATATCCTCAATATTTTATTATTAAATAATAACCGCAGAATTCGGCCCTTTATAAAACCCCGGACACAAGATTTATTTGCAGCCACTATTGACATTTCGGAAAAAACTGCCGATATTCCACAACAGTCTTCTGCTGCGGACAGTCTGTTGAACCTTCTCGACTTTGAAGGCGTATACGTTGACGAAATCATCCGCCGCAGCGGCCTTGACGCCTCCTCCCTTTCCCTGCTGCTTCTGGAGCTGGAAATGGACGGCAAAATCGAACGCCGGGCCGGCAATAAAGTGGCCCTGATAAAATCAAACCGCTGAAACAGGTGAAAAGATGAAATTAGTAATCGTAGAGTCTCCCGCAAAAGCCAAAACCATCAATAAATATCTCGGCAAAGATTATAAAGTTTTGGCCAGTTTCGGCCATATCCGCGATTTGCCGAGCAAAGACGGTTCGGTAAAACCCGAAGAAGACTTTTCGATGTCCTGGGAACTCAGCCCCGGCGGCAAAAAACGCTTAAATGACATCATTACCGCTCTCAAAGACGCCGACACGATTGTCCTCGCCTCCGACCCGGATAGAGAAGGAGAAGCTATCGCCTGGCATATTTTAGAAGAATTAACGGCCCGCAAAAAAATCAAAGACAAGAAAATCGAACGCGTGGTCTTCCATGAAATTACCAAATCGGCGGTTACCGAAGCCATTAACAATCCCCGTCAGATCGACGATAATTTGGTTTCGGCCTATATGGCCCGCCGCGCGCTGGATTACCTGGTCGGTTTCACCTTATCGCCGGTTCTGTGGCGCAAACTGCCCGGTTCCAAATCGGCCGGACGCGTTCAGTCGGTCGCGCTGCGCTTAATCTGCGAACGCGAAAACGAAATTGAAAAATTCAAACCCGAAGAATATTGGACGGTTGACGTTGATTTAATTACCAAAACCCAGGCGTTGATTAAATCGCACCTGATAACGCTTGACGGTAAAAAGCTCGAGAAATTTGACATCAATACCGAAGCCAAAGCTCTGGAAGCCAAAGCCAAAATCGAAGCTCAGGAATTCAGCATCGCCAATGTCGAGCGCAAAAAAGCCAACCGTTATCCGGCGCCGCCTTTCACAACCTCGACTTTGCAGCAGGAAGCCGCCCGCAAACTGCGCTTCTCGGCTAAAAGAACCATGCAGATTGCCCAAAAGCTTTATGAAGAAGGTTTGATTACCTATATGCGTACCGACGCGGTAAATCTGTCTAAAGAAGCGATTGCCGCTTGCCGCGACGCGATTCTCAAATATTTCGGCGAAGCTTATCTGCCCAAAACCGCCAAAGAATATAAAACCAAATCTAAAAATGCGCAGGAAGCCCATGAAGCGATTCGTCCTTCCGACGTCATGAATACGCCGAAAAAAATGGAAACCAAATTAGAGAGCGATGCTCAGAAGCTCTATGAACTCATCTGGAAACGCACCGTCGCCTGTCAGATGAATCCGGCGGTTTTGGATCGGGTTACCATAGATTCTCAATCTGCCGACAGTCAGATTGTGCTGCGTGCCAACGGGCAAGTCATTGCCTTTGACGGCTTCCTCAAACTCTATCAGGAAAGCCGCGACGATTCCGACGAAGATGATGAAAACCGGATTCTTCCCAACGTTGACAACGGCGAAGCAGTCAACAAAGGCGACATTTACACTGAGCAGCACTTCACCACCCCGCCGCCGCGCTTTACCGAAGCCAGACTGGAAAAAAAACTTGAGGAACTCGGCATCGGCCGCCCTTCGACCTATGCTTCGATTATTGCCGTATTGCAGGAACGCAAATATGTCCGTGTCGAAAAACTGCGTTTTATTCCTGAAGACCGCGGCCGGATTGTCACTGTTTTCCTGGAAAACTACTTCAAAAAATATGTTGAATATGACTTTACCGCCCAGCTTGAGGAATTTCTGGATAACGTTTCCGCCGGCGAAATGGAATGGAAAAAACTCTTAGGCGGCTTTTGGGTTAAGTTTATCAAAAATATTGACGCCGTTAAACCGCTACAGATCAGCGAAGTTATTGAAAAAATCGACGAAGTTTTATCTCATCACCTGTTCCCGCCGCGCGAAGACGGTTCGGACCCGAGAATTTGCCCGGAATGCGGCAAAGGCAAACTCAGTGTCAAACTCGGAAAATTCGGCGCTTTCCTCGGCTGTTCAAACTATGCCGAATGCAAATATACCAAGCCGTTAACCGACGTCAAAGACGAGATTGCCACCGACACCGCCAAAGCCCCCAATCCTGAGGACAAAGAGCTCGGCGAAATGAACGGCCTTAAAGTTTATCTCAAAAAAGGCCCTTACGGCTTCTATGTTCAGCTCGGCGAAGATGCAACCGCGACGACCGAAAAACCAAAACGCACTTCTCTGCCCAAATTTCTAAAACCTGAAGAAGTTACTTTCGAACAGGCTGCTGTCTTGTTGAGCTTGCCTAAAAACCTCGGCAATAATATTGAAGTCAATATCGGAAAATTCGGCCAATATATCAAACAGGGCGGCAAATCGCGTTCTCTGACCGGTAATGACAATATTTTCAATATCACGCTGGAACGCGCCGAAGAGCTCTTGCAAAATGTTGCCGAACGGCCACAGGGAAAAGTTCTGGGACAAAACCCCAAAGATAAATCGGAAATTACCGTCAATGTCGGACGCTACGGCCCCTATATCAAAAACGGTAAGAACAATTATGCGATTCCCCGCGAACTTAAAGACAAAGAACTGACTTTGGAAGACGCTCTGAAAATCATTGCCGCTAAAAAATAGTCTAAAAAAGTTGACTTTTTAAACCGAAGATGATACCTAGCTAAAGAATTTTAAATTATTTAGCTATGAAAACATTTATTATTATCCTGGTGATTTTATTCACCGTAATTGGTTTTGCATTAATCCTCCGTTGGCTTTCCAAAACAGCACAAAACGCAAGGACAATTATTTACAATTATCCCTTGCTTGCCGAGACTTACCACGAATATGTCGAACACGGTTCTGATTTTGATACGGAATTTATTATTTTCTTATATAACGAATTCAGGGAAACCCACAGCGTTTACAGTGGAATTGAACGGTATAACCGGCGCAAACAAAACCGGCAGGAATATCTGGAAGCCGGAGAAATTGTCAGCTTTTGCGAACAGGCCGGAGAAAAACTTTATCATGACCTCTCTTCAAGAGGCGTGGTTTTTGCGAATCAAAAAACCTCTGATTTATAAATCAGAGGTTTTTCTTTATTCCGAAGCCAGTACCGTAATAACCGGACGAACCCGAAAATACTCAAATTTAGGCATAGCTTTTGACTTTCCTTCGGCAAAATCAAAAGCCCAAAATGACGCGTCATTTTTCTCCGAAGAAGAAGCATAGAAACCGCATTTTGCAATTTCCGGCGCATTAATTTTCCGCAATCCGTTATTAACGGCATTTAAATTCCTGTTTATTTTTTCCAGTTCACCCAAAGCCGGAAGATATTGAATCGCAATCTCCCGACAAGAATGACAAAAATCTGCTGCCGGTGTATTATACCCTTTTGCAATTCCGTCAAACAAAATCAGAGATGTATTGCTTTTACCTTCAAATAAAGAACTTTTATCATTTCCGTTCTCACAGCTTCTGGACGCTTTATCACTCCACTGCAACAGCTTTTCCGGCTCCTCGGGAGAAACCAGCAATAAACAATAATCTCCGGCATCCCGCCGTTTTATATCGGCTATGATGCCGACAACTTTGGGCATAAACATTTCCGGTTTTCGCCAGATGCCCTCTGCCGTATAGATATCCCCCAACCGAGCCTCCTTAAGCGGAATCCGCCGGCGGCGATACCAAAAACTCAATAATTTCATAGCTGAAAATTTAATAATTTAACAATAAACAATATCCCCGCCAAAATAACAAAAAATTTATTTTTGTAAATAAAAAAAGAACCCCCCGGCAAACTATGCTCAAGAGGGTTCACATTATAAACTATGGAAACTTAAGATTCTAATTCTGTCCGCTGCTAAAATGGCGTGTCTTATATAAACAAAAACCAACCATTGCACAGGCAATAATTATCACTACGATAAAAAATGTATCTACCATATATAGTTTTTTAGTTAGTAATATCATAAAAATTCTTCAGAGACCACAGGCATAACATATAATTTCCGATTTAGCAACCGAAATCAGACCATTGCTTCAAAAATTATATAAATCTTCACCGGCTTTCTGACAAATCGGAAAATAGTTAAAATACAGGCTCAGCAGTGTCAGCGCCAAAACCGGAACCACAACTTTCTCAAACGGAAAATGCGCGTGTCCTCCGTTTCGGCGTTTCATCCACTGAT
>CALXTG010000121.1 GCA_944391355.1 uncultured Alphaproteobacteria bacterium | reverse complement strand
TTCATAAGCGCGCCACATATAAATATTTTCGCTCATTTCAAGCCTTTATTGATTAATATTGCTTATTATTTTAGTAAAAAGAAAAAAAGGAAAGCATAAAATCACATGACCGAAAGAATAGCCAAATATATTGCCCGCACCGGGATCTGTTCGCGCCGCGAGGCTGAAACCCTGATTGCCCAGCAGCGGATTACCGTTAACGGCGAAACCGTCACTTCTCCGGCATTCAATGTCAGCGGCGACGAAAAGATTCTTTTTGACGGCGAAAAACTGCCGCAGATTGATAAAACCCGCCTCTGGCTTTATTATAAACCCGAAGGTTTGGTTACCTCGCATAAAGACCCGCAGGGACGGCCGACGGTTTTTGCCAATCTTCCCAAAGAACTGCCGCGCGTTGTATCGGTCGGCCGGCTGGATTTGAATTCCGAAGGCCTGCTGCTGCTGACTAACAGCGGCGAACTTTCCCGCAAGCTTGAACTGCCGTCCAACGGCTGGTCTCGCCGTTATAAGGTCCGGGTACACGGACGGGTTAATGAAAAGAGCCTGGCCGATCTGCAAAACGGTATCACCGTCGACGGCATTAATTACGGCCCGATAAAAGCTGAAATTGAAACGGTCAAAGGCAGCAATGCCTGGCTGATGATTAGTTTATCGGAAGGGAAAAACCGTGAAATCCGCAGAGTGATGAAACACCTCGGGCTTGATGTCGCCCGCCTGATTCGCCTTTCTTACGGACCGTTCCAGCTCGGCGCCTTAAAACCCGGCGAGGTTAAAGAAGTTCCGGGCAAGGTTTTAAAAGAACAATTGGGCGCAAAGTTTGAACTATGAGAATCATTGCCGGAAATTACCGCGGAAAAAAGCTGATTTCCCCGCAGCGCGGCGATGTCCGCCCGACTGCCGACCGGGCTCGCGAAGCTGTTTTTAATATCTTAAACAGCAGGCTTGATTCAGCTTGGCCGGAATATCATCTGCTGGATCTTTTTGCCGGAACCGGCGCTTTTGCCCTTGAGGCATTGTCACGCGGAGCAGCTTCTGTTTGTCTGGTCGATATCAATCCGGCCGATGCCCGTAAGAATACAGCTCTGTTTCCGCAGGAACAAAACAAGATTACGCTGCTGAGCGCTTCGGCTGTTGCTCTGCCGCCGGCATCGCGGCAGTTTAATCTGCTGTTCAGCGATGCGCCGTATAAACGCAGCCTGAGCGAACCGGCTTTAATTTCGGCTTATGAGCAGGGTTGGCTGGCTCCCGGCGCTTTATGCGTGATTGAGCTGGAGAAAAACGAAGTTTTTGCGGTTCCCGAAGCTTTTGAACTAATTGACCGGCGCGTTTACGGCCTCGCCCAGTTTCTGTTCCTGCGACTGAGTTAAATCTTTGACAACGATGTTTTCAATCATCAGTTTACCGTCTTTATAATCTATCGGCGTTGTTACCGTCATAAATTTATCGTCCCGGTTCATTTTAAATGCTTTGCTGTTCAGAAGAATTTTGGCAACGAAAACGCCTTTGCTCTCCAGCCAGCCCTTATTCAAAAGCTCATCCAAAAACTCATTCAGAGCTTTTGACGAAGAACGCAGATGCAGATAAGGAACCTGCTGTTTGTCAAAGAAGACATCGCCGCGCGCAACCAGCAGCAGCGGCCCCCAATTGACAACCAGCCGCCGGACATCAATTCCGCCGCCGAGAGTTTTCCAGTTTTCCAGATCGTTTTTATAAGTGCTGCCGCCGTATATCGTGCCGATGATATCGGCATTCAGATACAACCGCTCAATCGTCTGAGCCTGCGGATAATCAAACAGAGCGTTAAAAGTCACGTTGCGGACGTCAATATAATTTTCAAAAAACGGCGCCAGTTCGCTGAGCTGCTGCGGAGCCATCCGCCTTGAAGCAATCTGCAGTTCGCCGATATCGGCCACATCGCTGATTTTGATATTTTTTGCCAGCAAAACCATCTGATTCAGACGATTTTCTTTATCGGTGCGGATTTCCAAAGAAACCTCGGGCATCGTGAGCGTATATTTATCCGCGCCTTTTTCCAGAAGCTGCCCGGCCGGCAGATTAACGGTAATCTTACGGCTGTTAAACAACCCGACTCTGAGACTCAGTTCCGGCAGAAGCCAAACCCAATGCCGGCCTTCATAAAGGGAATAGAGCTGAAAATTTTTGACGCTCATAATCTGAAACGGGTTAAAAGAGCTGAAACTTAAATCTTCATAAGCGATATCATAGCCGACTTCATTCAGGGAGCTTTGCAGCCTGACAATTTCCTGACGGATATTTTTAATCGCTTCCAGCCGCTCAAACCCCATCCACACCAGCGTATAGCCAGTAACGGCAAAAGTGAGAAAAGCCCCAATCCCCCAGACCTGACAGCGCAGCGCGGCCAGGCACCGCAGCCGCAGGTATAATTTAACCAGAAGATTTAACAGCTTTTCTCTCATTTCGGGTTTTCCTTTGCCGCTTCATAAATGGCCCGCGCCTGCGGATAATTGTGAACGGCTTCGGCGTTCAGCTCGGCGCATTTGCTCTCAATCCGGCTGCGCAGTTCCTCCATAAACTCTTTTTTCTGCAAACCGCGGGGCATCGGCGGCAGAAATTCAAAAACGATTTTGCCGGGGTGGCGCAAAAATGACCGTTTGGTCCAGAAAAGGCCGGTATTGGTTGCTACCGGAATTACCGGCGCGTCGGTATTCTGATATAAAAAGGCCAGCCCCGGTTTATAGGCCGAAGTCTGCCCCGGTTTGGTACGGGTTCCTTCGGGAAAGATAATAATCGAACGGCCGGCTTTCAGTAATTTTTTGCTTTCACGCAGCATTTTTTTCATTGCCGCACTGCCGCCGGCGCGATCTACCGGAACCGAACCGTAAAAATAAACCGCCCAGCCGAACAGCGGAATATAAGCCAGCTCCTTTTTAAAGATATAGGTCGCTTTTTTCAGAAAAGTAGTCAGATAATAAGTTTCAACAGCCGATTCATGTTTGCAGGCAAAAATCGCGCCGCCCTGCTGAATATTTTCAACCCCGCGCAGTTCCATTTCCAGACCGCAGATAACTTTCAGGCACCAACGCGAAAAAATCAGCAGATAATCATTCCACAACGCAATAATCCAGTTTTGCGGAACAAAAGGCCCCAAAATCGTGCTGATTAACGAACCGACGGCAATCGTACCGTAGCCGATAATGTTATAAATAAGCGATTTCAGATAAATCATGTCGTCCTCACAAAATTAAAAATTCAGCCGCCGGCTCAGCCAGACATATAAAAACTTATTATACTCCGAAGCAATTAGTAAGAAGCTGCCCCAGCTTTTCCACCATTTTTTTGAAATATTTTCCGAATAGACCGGATGCACGACAATCTGCAGGTTTTGGTTTTGCGCATAAAATTCTTCCAGACTGCGGGGAATGTGATAATTAGAGGTCACCAGGCGAATGGAAGAGATATTGTTTTTTTCCAGCCATTCCCGGGTTTCAATCGCATTTTCGACGGTATTGGTCGACATATTGCCAAGCTGGATTTCCCGGTCGGTTTTAATTTTTACGTCTTTGCGCCGTTCAATATCCTGCAGCGAAATATTTTTTTCCACGCCGGAAATAAACAAGCGCTCGGCTTTTCCCTCGTTCAGGAGCCGCACCGCTTCGGCAATCCGGTGACGGCCGCCGGTCAGAGCAATAATCGCCTCGGTTTTGCGTTCGTCAGGCTGCGGATAATGATTAATACGGTAGTTAAAGGCCAAAAAGCCGGCAAACCACAAAAACAGAACCGTCCAAAACAAATATTTTATCAGTTTTTTCATGGCTACATCATCTTCTGCAGAGTATTTTTTACCGTATAATAAGCCGTAAGCATTGAAATCAGCGCCGAAAACAGCGGCAGACTGAGAATCACCAGCCAGGAGGAAAAGGTCAGCCGGGCTTCGCTGATAATTCCGCCCTCAATCTGCGAGGCAAGTCCGGAAATCAGGAAAATTGTCGGAATCGCCAACAGCACGCCGATAACGCCGCCGACTAATCCCAGCCAGGCCGTGCGTTTGGCATATTGCTGGGCAATATAAGCATCTTTGGCGCCCATCTGGTGCAGAATCTCAATAATATAACAATGCAGCCCCAGCGAGGTCTGAGTCGTGTAAAAAATCGCCCCCGAGGTTACGAGTATCACCAGAACCAATGCGGCCAAAGCCAGCATTTTCAAACCGTCGGCAAAACTGATGAGTTTGCTCAGCCAAAGTTTATGGTTATCCAGCGAAGCATAAGGCGTGGCTTCGGCCAATTTCTCGGCCATATCGACAAAATCAATTTCGGCGCCGCGTTTAATTTTAACGTCAATCAGCCGCGGAATCGGCAGGTTTTCAAGTTTAACCCCGTCGCCGAGCCAAGGGCGGATCAATGCCTGCAGCTGTTTGTCTTCCAGCGGGGCGACTCTTTCGACCGCTTCAATCTTTTTTAAGACTTCAATGGCTTTTTCCTGATGTGCCAAAGTCTGCGCGGCGGCTTTTTCCTTATCTATATTGTTGACCGGCATAATCTGAACCGTCAACGAGCCAAGAATGCTTTCGTTCCAGTTAACCAGCATCGCATTAATCGACATCACGCCGGCTAAAGTCACGGCAAAAAGAAAAACCGCAATCGAAATCATTACTTTCAAAAACGGGCTGGAATTATCGCTGTCGAGCGGGAGCTCCTGCTTACGCGCGATAAAAATCGTCGATTTTTTAACCATGCGGCCCTCCCATGCCGGTAATATCATTGGCATTATAAATGCGCAGTCCGCGGTTTTGCAGATGCAAACGCGGATAGGCAAAATCGCTGATGAGTTTTTCGCTGTGGGTGGCAATGACCACCGTCGTGCCGAGTTTGTTAAGCTCGACAAACAATTTCATCAGTTTCGGGGCAATGTCATTATCGACGTTACCGGTCGGTTCGTCTGCCAGCAGAATGTCAGGACGGTTGATAACGGCGCGCGCGATGGCAATTCGCTGTTTTTCGCCGCCGGAAAGCGTTGCCGGCGTGGCCTGCATATGCCTGCTGAGCTCAACCCAGGATAAGAGTTCGACGACTCTTTTCTTGACTTCCTGTTCATCCATGCCGCAGACTCTGAGCGGCAGGGCAACATTATCAAAAGCCGAGAGATGATCAAGCAGGCGGAAATCCTGAAACACGACGCCGATTCTGCGCCGCAGCATGGCCAGACCGTCACGATTGGTAAAATTGACATTTTTACCGAAGACGCTGACAATTCCCCGGCTCGGTTTTTGCGCCAGATACATCATGCTCAGCAAAGAAGTTTTTCCGGCGCCGCTCTTACCGGTCAGAAAATGGAAGGACCCTTTTTTAAGCGACAGTTTAATATCGCTTAAAATCTCCGGCCCCTGACCATAGCGGATGCCGACATTTTGCATCTCGATAATAGGATCGCCCTGATTAATTTTCAGCAATTCATAAGACTCCGATTTTCAATTCTGTCTTCAAGATACAGTAAATATTCTATTTAATAAAACCTTTTTTTAATTTGATTAAATACTTTTTATGCCTATAGTAAAAACCAGAGGAAAGAAGATGCAGATTTATTGTCCGAAATGCAAAACCGCTTATCAGATTGACGACGGCCTGATTGATGAGGTCAGAAAAGTGCGCTGCGCCAATTGCCATGAGATTTTTAATCCGCAGGATTTTCGGGTCTCGGTTAATTTGCAGGTGGAAGCGATTGACGATGAAATTGAAGTCAGCGCCGCCCGGACAGTCGAAAGAGAACTACCTGCCGAACCTGACCTTCCGGCTGCCGGCGAAAACGAAGACGAAGTTTCCGAAACGCCTGCCGTACCGCAGTCCGAAAAATCTGACGATCTTAAAGAAATGTTTGCCCGGCTGTCGACACAGACCGAAGAAATTTTTGCCGCAGAAGCGGCGATTCCCGGTTATAAAAAAGCCTGGTACCAAGTTCGTGATTTCTTCGGACTTAATCAGCGCCGTAACTATAAATATTATTTTTTTCTGTTGGCGCTGATGTTTTTGCTGGCGCTCTATAACTGGCGCTATGAAATTGTTCGGCACGCTGCTTTTATGGAATATGCCTACAGCGCTGTCGGCATTAAGTCGCGCATTCCCGGCGAAGGGTTAGAATTTCAGAATGTTACCCGCCGCGAATTTGAAAAAGACGATATCAACCATATGGAAGTCAAGGGCTTTATCGTTAATGCAACCGACCGCCAAATAGATATTCCGACGATTCATCTGGAACTGCTGAATCGCGACGCCGAGTTTATTGAAGAAAAAGATATCACGCCGCCGGCCAATTCCGTACAGCCGAACGGCAATATCGCTTTTAACATCATTATTGCCAAGCCGTCATCGCTGACCAAATATATTTATCTGACTTTTATTGACAAAGAAAAATAGGACTGTTCTTCGCTTGTTAAGCAGAACGGAGAAATTTTATCCAAAAAAACCGTCTCTGCTAAATAATTGTTCAACAAACGCAAATCAGCCGCCGTTTGGCGCGTCTTTATAATTGAGGCAAATTTGCCCCTTTGCTATCATTAAAGCATAGACTTTGACCATTGACTGCGAGGGGAAAATGAAAAAATTATTGCTGATAATCTTTTTATTTGCCGCTGATCCCGTATTAGCCGCGCCCCTCTCGCCTGGCATTCACACACCCGGCCGGCCAAAGTCTATGCAATTTGCCAAAGTTTACTTCCTTCCCGACTGGAAAGACAAAGGCATGGCCTTTGACTCTGACGGCGATTGTTCCGCTTATCCCCTCTCTTATTGTAAAGGGTATAAAATCCCCGACCCGGCTTCTTACTGCCCCGGCAATTCTGTCTTCTTTTCCCGCTGTATCTGCCCAGACAGTTTCATAAAATGCGAACTTCCCGCTTTTGGGTCCGGCGCTCAATGCGACGACAGATATTCGGTTTGCAGCGAGGATATCCCCCGCGCCTGCAAACTCGAAAATCCCGATTATACC
>CALXTG010000120.1 GCA_944391355.1 uncultured Alphaproteobacteria bacterium | reverse complement strand
TTTGTCCTGAGGGGCAGGTAACCCCACCGTTATCACAATTAGGCGCCTCGCAGGTTCCGTTATTGTCCACCTGATTGCTCGGGCAGACACAGGTGCCGTCGACACAGCTTTTGCCCCCGCTGCAGGTGACACCGTCACAGGGATCTTTGTCAGGAACAATGCATTGATTATTGGCGTTACATTCTTTGCCGCCGCCGCAGTCACTGTTTGTCATACATTGTACGCATTGTCCGGTCGTTTCGTTACATACCCCGGCAGAACCGCTGCAGGTTATTCCGCCGTTTTTACAGGTTGAAGTTTCGCATTTGCCGCTGACTTCAGTTTTGCCGTTTGGACATTGGCAGCTTCCGCTGATACAGGTCTTGCCGCCGGTACAGATGTTTGGGTTATCGCTGCAGGTCTCTTTTCGGCAGCTGCTGCCGTCCAAAACATAACCATTGTCGCAGCTCACTAATTTATAAAGATTATTGCAGCAGTCGTTCAGGCAGGAGGCGTTAGCCGGGCAATTTGTCAGCGTATAGCCCTTAGCCTCGCAGCCGTAACATTCAACGCAGCGCGAACAGGTTAATCCGCAGCTGTTGGTATAAGTTTCGGTCTGTCCGGAAGCGCAGTCATAGCTTGTCTTTTGCGGACAAGCCTCGGTGCAGGGTTTTTCATCCGTGCCGTCAAAGCTCATTCCCTTGTCGTTCCAGTCGGGAAGGAAATAGACTTTGGCAAGCTGATAAGATTGAACAGTCTCCGCAAACGGAGTTAAGGTTAAGTTTCCGTTTGCTGATAACGGAGATGCACTGGCTCTGACGGAAAAAACGCATATAGCCAAAAACAGCGCAATACAGCAGTACTTAAGATTACGCATTGACATTCACCTAAAAAATAATACACCCACTTATTATAATAGCGTTGTTTTTAGGTTTTGGCAAGGTAATTTAAGCTTAAGTTTTAGGCACGGCCGCAGATCATGGACAGATTATTCAGGTCAATGCCTATTGAATCTACGGCTTTCTGCCATTTTTCTTCATCTTTGGTCTTAAAAACCAGCTCCGGGGTCGGATCGGCAACCAACCAGCAGTTATTGATAATTTCCTGTTCAAGTTGGTACGGCCGCCAGCTGGCATATCCCAGAGCAATCAGATTTTGTTCCGGCCCTTTGCCGTAGGCAATATCGTTTAATATATCGATTGAGGACGAAACGGCAATCTGTTGGTCGATGATGATCGTGTCAGGTTTGATATAGTCTGTGGTATGCAGGACAAAACCGCGGATTTTTTCCAGCGGGCCGCCCTGATGAATTTCAATCGTTGAAGACAAATTAACCGGAGTAACCGGCAGCTGGTTTGCCAAATCGGCAAACGACAGCTCTTTAATGGTTTTATTGACAATAAAGCCCATTGCGCCGTCCGGGTTATGTGAACATATATAAATAACGGTGTCGGCGAAACGTTCGTCGTCCATTTTCGGCATTGCGACCAGACATTTACCGGTCAGATAATCATTATCCGTTTTCATCATCTTTTAACTCCGATAATTGTTATATAGTTCACTTCATTCTTGTATTCTAGCATATAATCGTCTATTTTAAAAATATATTTTTAGCAAACGGCTTTTATTTATGAAAAAATTTTTGAAATTTATCTTTTTCAGCGCGGTTTTATTGGCTTTTTCCCCGGTTTTTGCCGCGGAAAATCCGGCGGCTCCCGCCGGCGAAAAAGTCGAATCTGAGCTGCGGAAGGGAAAATTTCCGCTGTTGGAACAGCTTTTTTATCTGTTTGACTATTATTCGGAAATAGATAAAAAATACCCCGATGCCGATTTGATGTCGGCGGATATAACTGATACTGTCCGCGAAATGTATCCCCTTGCGTCTCCTCAGGAAATCTATGATAAATCTGACAGTATTAAAAGCCGGTTGCAGCTTTACCGCTATGCCAGACAGCTGTATCTCAAAATAACCGGAGATATGCTTGCGCCGCCGCCTCCGCCGCTGATTGTCGACGATGAGGACTATGAACGCCCCGATACCGGGGATTATATAGAATCTGATGATTTGGTTGTCATCAACGATTTTAAAAAAGTTCTGTCCTACAGTTATGACAAGCGCGATATTGAGGCGATTGAAGCCAAAATTGAGCGGGATCAGGCCAAAGCGTCCGGAAATTTTGAAAATTTGAAACGGCATGTCAAAAAACTCGAATTTAAAAAACTTCCTTTTTATGGCCTGGTCTATGATGATCCGTTTACCGGGCGCAAAGGGATCGGCGACTGGACGGCGGAAGAGGCCCTAAAAGGGCGTCTTTTGAGCGCGGAAGCCGGACTCGGGGAGGGGCAGGCGATAAAAGCCGCCGTACAGGTTGAGATACCTGCCGGCAAATTCCTTTGGGCTGCGGACGGAAAAACTCATTATAAACCCCGGCTGGATTTAACCGCTTCGGACAATTTATCTTCCTATCGCCTTTACTGGCCGCTGCCGCAGCGACTTTATCATGACAAAACGGATTATACGGTTTACGGCGGAACGCTGGTTCTGCCTCTGGAATTATGGGCGGCGGATAAAAATAAGCCTCTGCTTTTGCAGGGAAAACTTCAATTCCGGCTCTGTGATTTTTCCGGCTGCAATCCCCGCTCCTTGGAATTAAAGCTTGATTTGGCGCCGGGAACTTCCGAAGCTTCGGCGGTTAATAATTTTATCGTAAACAATTTTAACCTTCT
>CALXTG010000119.1 GCA_944391355.1 uncultured Alphaproteobacteria bacterium | reverse complement strand
TAAAGTTTGTCTAGCTGGTGACTAATACAGATTTTACCTTTTATCGTCATCTTCGAAATCTTTGATTTCGGAGATCTCGAGAAATTTAAGGATTAATCCCGTTTCATGCGTTGGATTCCCGCGCAGTGCGCGAGAATGACGATAAATAGAAAGGGACAATTAGAATAATCTTAAGATCGATTGTGAGGCCTGGCTCGCCAGACTTAAAGAATTTACCGCCAATTGCTGTGCAGTTTGTAAAGCTAACATATTGGCAGATTCCTGATTCATGTCGGCCAGGGTCAGTTTATCGGCGCCTTCTTCCAAAACATTTATCAGGTTTTCGGTAAAATCCTGTCTGGTGGTAACAATAGAATAATAATTGCCGAACTCCGTGGCAAATCCACGTAAAGACCCAATGGCTCTTTCCAGCTCGGAAATAGATTTTTCAATATCTTCGACCGTGTTCCATTCTTTGGTCTTAAGTCCGAGATTATCGCTGTCGGCATTGACACCGGTTACTTCAATTTTAGAACTGCGGTCTTCGTTGAAGTTGATTTTCAGGTTTTGTCCCTCAAGCAGATTGATGCCTTTATAAGAGGCATCGGAAATCAGCATATTATATTGTGCTAAGATATTGCTATATTGTGTTTGGCTGTCAGAGACAATATTTGTCGGAGATTGTTTGATAGTGTGCCATTCGGACATTTGTGCAAGATCTTCGCCTTCTATGCCCAGAGCAGTGGAAATAACGGATAATGTCCATTCATCTTTACTGCGGAGATACAACGATTTTTCCGTAGCTTTATTTTTCCAGTTTATTGTTACACCTTCTTCCAGAAGAAAGTAATTATCATTTTGTCCGGTGTATTTATTGCTGACCGAAGATTGTTGAATATTAAACAGAGTATTAGCCTCAACCTCAATCTTTGTACTCTTATCAATAAGTGTTGTGTTTCCGCCAAATGCAAGGCTGTTTTCATAAAATGCAATATTGCTGTTTATATTTAGTTTTGAATTATTGGTAATTTCGGTAAGTGCTTGTGAACTGGTTGCGATAGCCATAAAATCGGCCTTGATAGTAATATCTGCATTATCAATAATTAATTGTTTGCCTATGTTGTAAATTCCGATATCGGCACGTTTATCATCATTTGATGAATCAATATTAATTTTTCCGTTTAGTTTGGTTTCGGAATTTTGTGAGACTATTCCGCAGGATTGCGAGGATTGCGCATGATGTGTTAAATCGAGATTTTGCAGTGTGACATTTTTTGCATTGTATACATAAACAGGAGCATTGTTACTGGAGACTTGCTGATTCATTGTTATTTTTAAATCCGAAATAATGCAATTATCACCGGTGACGTGTAATACATTACCGGTTCCGGTTATGTCAGCGGTAATTTGGGAAAAATATTCATCATGATTTTCACGATAGCGTGCATTGGGATCAATATCGGCAAAATATTCAGTGCCGACAATTTTCTGATTGTCAGCGATATTTATCTGTTTGGTTACGGAAATGTTTCCATAAATAACAATAGTTTCTTTGCCGGCGGCAACGGCATTCCGGAGTTCCTGTTCCGTCGAAACCACGGCACCGTTTGCTCCGACTTGTTGTTGATACCATGATTTGTCAAGTTTAGTCAGAGCGGCGTAATCGACAGTATCGTCCTGTTTATCCGGTAAGCCTGCAGAATTGGAAAGGGCAGAGGAGGCGACGGCTTTGGCCTGTTCGAGAAATTTGGTGCCGGAGGCAATCGCTTCGGAAGCGGCTTTAATCGTCTGTATTCCCTGCGACATAGCGTCTAACCAAGCGGTTAAATCAGCGGCGCGGTTATTTAAGGAAGAAGCGGTGTAATAAGAAGAAGGATTATCGATTGCCGCAGAAACTTTAAGGCCGGTCGCCAGACGATTCTGCACAATATCCTGTTGTCTTGCAATATTCTGCAAGCTCAACAAATTACTGCGCATCGACGCTGTTAAACTTATCGTACTCATTTCCCGTCATGCTGAACTTGGTTCAGCATCTCCATAATGAGGACTGCTTCGCAGCGGTCTCTGGATTCCAAATGTGTCACATCCTGTAGGGTGTGACCTTTGGAATGACAGTAAAAAAGTGACGCTGTTAACGATATTCCCGACATTCTCTCGGCCTTTTGTTATTCTGGTTTCCCTATACTGTCATACTCCGACTTAACCTATTCCCCTTACTTGTCATTCTCCGGCTTGACCGGAGAATCCAGGTAATAAAAGAAGCCTTATTGTTAACCTGGATGTTCGGAACAAGTCCGAACATGACGATAAAAATAAGTCAAATCATGACAATAAAGATATCTTATCATAATTTCTCATTCTAATCAATATATGTTAATAAAGATTTAGCGTAACCTCTTTTTCTGTCTAAACAGATTTAAAGGACAGTAGTTTTGTCGGAAAATTTTTTACGTTAATAACTCGGGGGAAAGGTTGCGGGTTGAGGAATTTTGTTTCATCATGGCAATAATGTTTTTCAGAAAGAGGGGGTATGATGGCAAATAAATATTTCGGTACTGACGGCGTACGCGGCAGGGCTAATGTTTTTCCGATGACGATTGATTTTGCAATGAAACTGGCACAGGTCATTGCCCCGAGATTGGCATCCGCCGAGCCGCGGATTGCAATTGCCCGGGATACGCGAATCTCCGGTTCAATGCTGGAAGCGGCGATGACTGCCGGTTTTAATGCCATGGGAGTAGAAGTTTTACAGCTCGGCGTTATTCCGACGCCGGCTTTGGCACGTTTGGCGCCGGTATTAAATGTTGATATGGCGGTTATGATTTCGGCCTCGCATAATCCTTATTTTGAAAACGGCATAAAATTAATGAACGGTCAGGGACATAAGCTGAGTGATGCGGAAGTCGGCGCTTTGGAACAGGCAATGGCAGAAGAAACGGTTTATGACCGCGATAAGATAGCCGGAACGGTTAACCGTGAAGAAGCGATTAACCGCTATTTGCAGGATTTAGATGCGCTTATGCCGTCGCCGGCGGCGCTTAAAGGGCTTAAACTTGTCTTGGACTGCGCTAACGGCGCTTTCAGTGCCATAGCCCCGGCGGTGTTTAAAAAATACGGCGCGGAAGTTATCGTGCTGGCTGACCGGCCCGACGGTTATAATATCAACAAAGACTGCGGGTCAACGCATCCGGAAAAAATGATGCAGACGGTTGCTGCCGAAAAGGCGGCTCTCGGAATTGCCGTTGACGGTGACGGTGACCGGATTATTGTTTGTGATGAACAGGGGCATAAACTTGACGGAGATCAGATTATTGCCTTTTTGGCGCAGTATCTGCAGAGCGAAGGGAAAATAAAAGGAAATGCCGTGGTTTCGACCATTTATTCTAACCGTGGATTGGAAAAATATCTGCGTTCTTTGGGGCTGGATTATTATCGAACCAAAGTCGGCGAACGTTATGTTGTGGAGAAAATGAAAGAGGTCGGCTGCAATCTCGGCGGAGAAGAAAGCGGCCATATGGTCGCGGCCGATTATGCGGCAACCGGTGACGGCGTGGTGGTCGGCTTGCTGGTTTGTCTGGGATTATTGAAAAGCGGGCGAAAAATGAGCGAAATTTTTCCGATCTTTCAGCCTTTGCCGGCAGTTTTGTCGCGGCTGCGTTTTGAGCATGCCGATAAAGTGCAGACGGCCATGCAGGACGCGGCGTTTCTGGCAATGATTGATGAGGCCAAAGCAACACTCGGCGATCGGGGGTTTATTGTTTTGCGCAAGTCGGGAACCGAACCGATGGTTCAGGTTCTGGTGCAGGGAGACGATGAGGCAGAAGTGCGGTTTCTGAGTGAAAGACTCAGCGTAAAAGCAAAAAGTTTTGATATATAATCAAAGAGTTATGCAAAATTAAACTTTTGTTTACTTTTATATCCTAAGCTCTAAGGCATATATATTCTGTATAGTCTTCAGGCCGAAGGGAGAAGATAATGGAAAGAATTAATAAAGAAGAGCTGGATTGGTATAAAGAAAAAAGCGTTAAAATCCGCAACCGCGGGACACTGGCTTTGATTGCTTCTTCAATTGTCAAAAACGGTACGCTGGTTCCTCAGCCTAAAGCCCGCTGCGTATGGCCGAGTTCTTTCACTAATGGGGAAAGCCGTTTTATCAGCCGCCGGGTTAAAGCTCAAGAGATTATTAATGTTTAAGGGATTGGCCGCGCTTTTTACTTCGGGAGCAATTCTCAACCCGATGATCTGGGGCGGGATTATTCTGGGGCTGGTTCTGATTTTTAGTGCCGATGCCGAAACAATTACCAGTTTTTATGAAAATTATAATTTTTATCTGCTGGTTTTGCTGATTGCTGGGCTGTATAATTTTCTGTTTAAAAAAGTTTATACCGAAAAAGGCGACCTTAACTGGGCGGCTTTGACGGTTAATGTTATTTTTTCAGCGGTTAAGTTTGTGTTTTCAAGTCTGTTGACGATTTCGTTTGTAACGTTTTTGAGTTTTTAGATTGAGACATCGACGTTGCAACCGACGCTGTCCGATACCGGAACGGTCGGGGAAGCGTTGTCGCCCAGCAGAATATCAATCGCCTGTTTCTGCATGTCAATATTGGTTTTGATCAGCGACATCTGCATTTGCTGAACAGCCAGAGCATAAGAACCTAAACCACCGATTTCTGCGGACATGATGTGTCTCCTTTACGAATATTTTTCAGTATAGCATAAATTTCTTAATGAAGCATTAAATATTTTTTGACAAAAAATACGTCAAAAAAAGATTGACAATTTTTCGGTAAATTTGTAGGCTGAAAAGGAATAAACTATCATTTTAAAATTATTTAGCTATGAAATTTGAAAAGAGAGATCTCCATGAAAGGATTAAGAATCTTTTCGGAGACAGAGACATTGAAAGTGTTATTTCGGATTTCGTAATGAACCGCTATGGTTCGGAAAATCTGAAACAATATAATGAAATGAAAAAGCGGGCGCTGATTCTTGATCCGGATAAAAATCTGGAGCGTAATATTGCGCCGCGCCGGATTGAAGAAAGGATCTTTAAGAAGGCCTTTTTTTCGTATTATAATGCTTTGGCCGAGGTGTTGCAGCGGCGGGAAGAAAAACGCGATAATCCCGACAGTCCCAAGGTCAAGATGCTCTATTATGAGGCGAGAAAAAACTTCTGGTATAAAGAAGAGGTCTTTTTTGATTATGTGCAAAAAAGAATCGATCGTCTTAAACCGGAGCAAGTCTTTACGGTATTGATGATGTTGTATCCTTTTATGAACAGCATCAGCCATAAAAACCTGCAAGTGTATAGTGACTTGTTGGTAAAAAGAGAAAGAACTTTTCTTTTTGTTCTTTCCAAAATTGGTAATTAAGAAGAACCCCTTGTTGAAACTCAACAAGGGGTTAAATTTTTTAGCAGGGAGTGTTTCCCGGAAGGCCGCAGATTTTATGATCGAGGCGGTCTTCTTCCAATCCGGCGGGGTCTTCGTGGATAATGACCTGGGCACCGGGAAAACAATGGGTAATGGCTGCTTCAACTCTGTCGGCATGTCCATGGGCTTCATAAAGCGGCAGATTCCCGTCCAGCTCCAGATGAAATTCAAATAAATACGCGCCGCCTAAGTCACGGGTACGTAAATCATGCATCCCGCGGACACCGTCTTCTTCCAAGACAATTTCGCGGACACGGTCGCGAATGCTGTCGGGCAGCTCATGATCCAGCAGCATGGCAACGGCATCGCGCGCCAGTTTATAAGCATTGATCAGCAAATAGGAAGAAACTACGAAAGCGGTTAAGGTATCGAACCAGCTGATATCAAACAGTTTTACCATAATCAGCGTCAGGATAATGGCGGCGTTGGTTATCACATCGACCGTATAGTGGGCGCTGTCGGCGCAGATAGCCTGAGAGAGCGTTATCCGGCAGACCCGCTTCTGAAACATAATCAGCGCCAGCGTTGAAATCAGGCTGATAACCATAATGATAATGCCGATGCCGGCAGCTTCAAGCGGCCGCGGGGTAATCAGGCGGCTGATGCCGTCATAAAGGACAAAGATTCCCGAACCGGCGACAAATGCCGATTGAATCAGAGCGCTGAGCGCTTCGGCTTTTCCGTAGCCGTAACGGTGATTGCGGCTGGCCGGTTTGGAAGAAACTTTAACGGCGATATAAGTGACCGAAGAGGCAAAGATATCGGCGAGGCTGTCAATCATTGACGTCAAAACCGACAGCGAACCGGTATAAAGCGCGCCGAAAGTTTTCAGCAGGCTGAGCGTTATCGCCAAAGATACGCTGGCGAGGGTGGCTTTTTTCTTTAGGGCAGTAATTTGCTTGTTATTCAGCGGCGGCATTTTTCAACCTCTTAAAATCTTCGGCGGAAATCAGGTAATAAAGGTTTTTGACATTCTCGGCAAAAAGGCGGAGTTTGTCGGTGGAGGGGTTTTTCAGAAAACGGTAAACCGCATAATATTTATCGTCGCTGTGCAGAATATCAAGCTCTACTTCGTTATTGCCTTCAATATCAAGCTTAAGCGTCAAAACTTCTTCGGGAGCGGAAATATTATCGGCGGCCTTGATGATTTTGCAGTTAAGCAGCTCTTTCATCAGGCCGGCGTTTTTATCGATATTCTGCTGTCCGTTAAAGCTGATCAGACGGCCGAGACGCAGATTCCAAAGCGTTCCGTAAGTCCAGTCGGAAACATTCAGCGAAAGATCAATAAATTCGGCAGCGGCCAGCCAAACTTGAAATTTGTCGGGAAATTTGAGGTAAGCGCCTTTGGCGCCGCGGCCGATGTCAATGTCGTAGCGACCGACTTCAAAGCGCAAAATATCTTTGCCCTGTTCATTTTGTAAAGCTACGTTAACTGCGGGAGAGTCTGGGTTTTCAATTGATTGGAGGCCGAATTTTGCCAAATGTTCGACTTTGGCAGATTTGCGTTCGTAATAGCGAGCTTCCAACATTGCGCTTAAAAAACTGCGAATGCGGTCCTGATAAACCAGCAGCCCGGGATAATCCTGCAATGTCCACAATCCTTTCTGTTTAATAAACGTCAGACAGGCAGTGTGGTTTTGCAGGATAATGCGGCTGACCCGGTTGATTTCTTCGGGGAGTTCGGCAAAAACCGGTTTTCCTTCCAGCGGTTCGACGGTTTTGGCAGAATTGGCATAGACGGCGAGAATTCCCGCGGCCAGCAGAAGCAAAGCGGTCAGCCCGAGATAAAAGATCTGCGGCGTGAAAAGCGGCGCAGGAGCTGCGGAATGCCGCGGCCGGCGGTGCAGCAGCGTACGAAGCAGGAGGAACGATACCAAAAGCAGAGGAAACAGATAAATGACGGTAAATTTTATGCTGAGATCAATACGGCGGATTGTCAGGGTTGAATCGTCTTTGATGTTAACCAGATCGCGGCGCAGTTTGTCCAGATCTTTGCGGATATTAGCGATGACGGCGAGTTCGTCGGGGGTAAAGTTTTCGCGGCCTTCGAAGGTTTTTTTGCCCCAGATTTCCTGCAGTCCGCGCTTGGTCTGCTCAATTTTTTGCAAGACTTCCTGTTCTTTGATTGTATAATCGCGGCGCCCGGTTTTGCGGAGTTCTTCGATACCTTCGAAAGCGCGCAGCTTTTCGGTTTTGCCGCGCAGCCCGATAAGATTGTCGCCGCCGATAAGGCTTTCAAGGGCGTTAAAAATGAAATTGGCGTTGTCAAGGATCGGAATATAATAGGTATTGTCGAAAACCGCGATATGCCGGGCCCAAAAGTTTTCGTTAACCATGTCGCTGTCGGCGACGACGATCAAATCGAAAGGTTTGCTTTGGTTGCGGCTGATAATTCGCGCGGCAAGAAATTTGGCATAATCGTCGCGGCGGAAATCGCGCAGCAAAATTTCAGGCGATACCCGATTGTAAACGACTTCCGCCGACATCAGCGAAGACAGCGGCCCGGCTTTGATAAGCGGAATAAATTCGATATAAGGATCATTGGCGGCCGGGGTCAGCAGGGAAGCCGAGCTGACAAGAATTTTTTGCAGCAGGGCTGTTTCGGGACGGTCGGGATTGAAGTCGCGGTTTTTGAGCAGAAACTGAATCAGATCCTGGGTAAAGACGGGATTGGTGTTGTAATTGCTGGTGGCGTCTACGGTCAGCGAATTGCCGAGGTCGGCGACGACAATGTCTTTATGAAAGACAAAACCCCAGTCTTTTTCCAAGCCGCCGAGGTCAGATGGGTGATAATCTTCGGTAACAGGGGCGCTGATGTGAGGTGCTTCGGCGGCGGCGTCCAGAAAGAGCAGGATTTTTCCGCCGTTGAAACTGTAGTCGCGGATTTGTTTGATTAGTTCGGAAGACAATCCGTAGGGGTGAATAATCATCAGGGCGTCTAATCCTTCGGGGAGATTATCTCCGATGATTTTGAGGTCATAA
The DNA here is from genome assembly GCA_944391355.1 of uncultured Alphaproteobacteria bacterium. Lineage (GTDB taxonomy): Bacteria > Pseudomonadota > Alphaproteobacteria > RF32 > CAG-239 > CALXWF01. Next base: position 2,510 of record CALXTG010000119.1, on the reverse strand, counting down.
AAACGGCTTAACTGGTTGAGAATCTCCCAGCCGTCGGTATGCGTGTTATTCTGAAAGCGGCTGAACATCGGCAGACTGCTGAGAATGCCGAGTGTCGGTTTGGGATGGTTGAGCAGGTAGACGGCGGTGGTAATGTCCTGTTCAAGAAAAGTCTGACGCTCAAGCGGGAAAAACGGAATAATCTGGCGGTTGTCGGTGTCATCGCTGACGGTCATGCCGAAATAAGCGGTTTCGCTGCGGTCGACCAGCGGAATGGCCTGCAGTCCGGCGGCAATGGCACGGTCTTCGGCTTCGTTCATCAATTCGGGATAATAAATGCGGTATTGAAACTTACCGTCGGAAAGATCGGCATATTGCTGCAGAAGAAGGCGGACTTTGTCAAAAGTCTGGCGGAATTCGGGGTTGCGGCGTTCGAGAATTTTGGAATAGTAAAGTTTGGCCGTGACCGGCTGGGGGAGATTTTCCAAAACGCGGCGGGTGGTATCGGTCAGGGCAAAGACTTTTTCCGAGCTGAAATCATACTGGATTTTGCGCAATAAATTGTTAGCCAGTAAGTTAAGACCGATGAATGCGGTCAGCAATAAAATAAAAGTGAGGATGTAATAACCGCGGCGCCCGGATTTCAGCAGTTTGGAGGTGCCGCTGGTCTTGAAGCTGATGATAACGGCGGTGGTAAAGTTAAACAGCAAAATAATGCTGGTGAAAAAGACGATATCGCGCAGTTCGACCAGACCGCGGCTGATGGTGGCGAAATGGGTGATAAAACTGAAAGAAGCAACCATATCGACCAGAGCGGCAGGCGCAAACAGCCGGAAAAATGACAATACATATTCCAGGCCGCTGAGAAAGAACAGCAGGTTGACAACAACGGAAAGAACCAGAGCGATAACCTGGTTTTTGGTCAAGGCCGACATAGTCTGTGAGATGGCCAGCATACAGCCGGCAAGAATCCAGCTGCCGAGATAACTGACGGCAATGATTGCGTTATCGGGTTCTCCCAGAATGTTGACGACAATCCAGAAAGGAAAAGTCAGGATCAGAGCCAGTGCGGTAAATAGCCAGGAAGCCCAAAATTTGCCCCAGACCAGTTCGTTGACCGAAACCGGCATGGTGAGAATTTGCACGACGGTTTTGCTGCGAAATTCTTCCGCCCAGAGCCGCATTGAAATGCCCGGAATAAACAACAGATAAAGCCAGGGCTGGAAGGCAAACATTGAGAGAAGATCGGCACGGCCACGGTCAAAAAAATGTCCGAAATAAACGGCAAAAGAACCGTTTAGGAGCAAAAAAGCAATTAAATAAACATAGGCCAGCGGAGAAACAAAATATCTGACCAGCTCGTTTTTAGTTACAATCCATAATTTTTTCATATTGCCTCGGTTGTTGTCGTCAGTTTTTTGAAAACTTTTTCCAGAGAATCCGTTTTATTTTGTTTCAGAATATCGTTCAGGCAGCCGTCAGCGACGATTTGCCCTTTATTGATGATAATAATGCGGTTGCAGATTGTCTGCGCTTCCTCCAGCAGGTGCGTGGAAATAAGAATGGTCTTATTTTTGCCCATACGGTTAATCAGGCTGCGGATGTGTTCTTTTTGATTGGGATCCAAGCCGTCGGTCGGCTCATCGAGCAGCAAGAGCGGCGGGTCGCTGAGAATACTTTGAGCAAAGCCGACGCGGCGCAGATAGCCTTTGGAAAGCGTTTCGATTTTTTGTTCCATAACCGTATCAATATTAGCCAGCGCCGCAATTTCTTCAATCCGTTTCTTTTTGTCTGCGGCGGAAAAGCCGCGCAGCTCGGCCATGTAGTTCAAAAAATTGCGGACGCTTAAATCCGGATAAAGCGGGGCGCCTTCCGGTAAAAAACCGATAACATTTTTTGCGGCCAGCGGGGCGTCGCTGATACTGCGGCCGAGAATTTCAATCTGTCCGGAGGTTGGCGCCAGATAACCGGTTATCATATTCATCAGGGTTGATTTCCCGGCGCCGTTGGGGCCGAGCAAGGCGATAATCTCTCCGGCTTTAGCGCTGAAACTCAGGTTGTCGACGGCGCAGATGTTGCCGAATTCTTTGCATAAATTGCTGATTTTGATGGTTTCGGCCAAGGTCGGTTCTCCTTATTGCGATTATCTGTCACTATTTTATTCGTAAATCAGGATTATACAAGGGAAAGATGAAAATATTGCTAAGAAAAGGTTTTAAATATATGTGAAAAATCATATTAATAAATGGGCTTGATTTGCGCGCGTAAATCTGTTTTTAGACTGTTTTTAAGCTTTTTGTGAATTTGGATTGACATCTTATATTAAAAAACATATATTGTTTACCATATATAAGTTAATTATATATGATTGTTCTTATAAAATATTCACAGAAAGGAAATAAAATGTCAGATAATTGGTTAGATGAATATAAGGAAGGGCTTTTTTCGGGGCGAATTCCCATGAGGAATCCGAAAATAAAGAAACCGGGAGATCCGGAATATTATTACTATGACCCGCGGGGGATGGACAA
>CALXTG010000118.1 GCA_944391355.1 uncultured Alphaproteobacteria bacterium | reverse complement strand
CTTGAGTGGGGCGGGTATAATAAAGAAATAGGTTCCGCGGCACGGGGAACTTCGGGAAAAAGCAATACAGCGGCAATTCTGGCTTATGGCAAGGCGAATAATATTTCATATCCGGCCGCTGAATATTGCAATAAGTATAGTACGAGCGGAACAAAAGCCGGAGATTGGTTTTTACCGAGTCTGGAAGAATTAAAGCTTTTATCTAATAATTTCTCAGAAATTAATAATTCTTTGAAAGTTTTGGGTAAGGTAATGGATGATACTGAAAGTGGATATTATTGGTCGTCTTCTGAGTACAGTAGTTACTATGCCAGGATACTGGTCCCGAGTTCCGGCGCTACAAATTACTACTATAAGAATTATAGTTACCGCGTTCGCCCGGTTTTGGCTTTTTAGTTTTTAGCGCTTTAACCATTTAAAGCGCCCCGCTTGCGGGGCGGAGATTTAAAGAAGAGGAGAAAAAATATGAAAGGTTATGGTTAAATAAAGCGGACGGCTCATTTTGTACGGATTTGCTTAACAATATGAAAGCTTGAAAATGGTATTGTATAATGAACTGCCGGTTTACAGAGACAGCTATAATCTGCTGATAGAGGTTTATAAGCTGACCGGAAAATTCTCCCGGGAATATAAGTTTACTTTAGGACAGGATATGAAACGAGATGCCTTAAGGTTGTTTCGGGATTTATACCGGGCGAATCGCGCGGTTGATAAACATCAGGCATTAGAACATTTTCTGGATAATTTCGAGTTGTTAAAAATGGAAATCAGGCTGTGTGTCGATATGCGTCTTTTGCCGTTGAAGAAGATGGCGGAAATTTCCCTGCTGACAGATGCTATCGGTCGTCAGATTACGGCCTGGAGGAACAAAAGCAGAGCGAAAGGTTTACCCGCCTGAATCGGCCGAATTACGGTTCGGCCGAGCGAGCATCTTTTTATTAAAAAAGGACTGCCGACAGTGATGAGCTGTTAAGATATAACCGGCAGTTTTTTTGCGGATTGGTCGGCTTCTGAGAACAATAATAACAATGCCAGGAGACTGGTCCCGAGTTCCGGCGATACAAATAACAACAATAAGAATAATAGTAACCGCGTTCGCCCGGTTTTGGCTTTTTTAGTAAAAAGTATCTTTCGGATAATGAAGAAAAGTAAATATGCAGTTAGAGCTTTTTGAAGATAAAGGGACGGCTGAAATTGCTTTGGAAGATATTTTTGAAGCTTATTTTGACTGCCGGAAACATAAGCGCAAAACTGTAAATGCTCTGGCTTTTGAGGCAGATTATGAGACCCGGCTGATAGAGTTGTGGAAGGAAATTAACGCCGGAACTTATCAACCGGGTCGGTCTGTCGCTTTTATTGTCAATAAACCGGTGAAGCGGGAAGTCTTTGCGGCTGATTTTCGTGACCGAATCGTTCATCATCTGATTATCGGCAAACTTAATCCGCTTTTTGAAAAATATTTTATCTCCGACAGCTACAGCTGCCGGGAAGGAAAGGGCGTGCAATACGGGGTGGAGCGGGTGGCTTCGTTTATCCGCGATTGCTCGAAAGACTATACCCGCGACTGTTATATTCTGAAAATGGATATTCAGTCTTTTTTTATGAGTATTGATAAACCGCTTTTGTTTCGTTTGCTGCAGAAATTTATTGTCAGCCGTTACGGAGGCAAGGATAAAAACCGTCTGCTTGAACTGGTATATAAAACCATAATCAATCGTCCCGAAAAAAATTGCCAAATTAAGGGGGAGATTTCCAATTGGGAGGGCTTGCCGCGGAGCAAGAGTCTGTTTACGACGGGAAAGGATCGGGGATTGCCGATCGGTAATCTGACGTCGCAGATTTTTGCCAATTTTTATCTTGATTTTTTTGATAAATATGTAAAAGACAACTGCGGTATTGATTATTATGGCCGTTATGTCGATGATTTTGTGATTATTCATCATGATAAACATTATTTATTGAGGCTGCAAAAAAATTTGTGTTCTTATTTGGCAGCTCGCCTGCATTTGCGGCTGCATCCGCGTAAGGTCTATTTGCAGCATTATAGCAAAGGGGTTAAATTTATCGGGGCGGTCATTAAGCCGGGGAGAATATATATAGGGAACCGAACCAAAGGCAATCTGTATGAAAAGATTGTCTGCTGCAATAAGAAAATAACCGATTGTCCGGCAGAAAACAGAAAGACGGCGGTTGATTTGCAGGCTTCGGTAAATTCGTATCTCGGCTTTATGATTCACTACAAAACTTTTAAAATCCGTCGGAAAATGCTGAACGGATACCTTTTGCCGCTTTGGCATAAATATCTGACGGCAGCCGAAAATGCCGCAAAGGTTTCTTTGAAAAAAATTTATCGGCCGCTGACGGTTAAAATCAAAAAACTCAAATGCCGGCAGTATCGGAACTAGGTTATCAGCTGCAAAAACTCTTCTTCATTCAGAAGTGTGACCCCGAGTTCCTGCGCTTTTTTGGCTTTGGAACCGGCATCGGCGCCGAGAACGACATAATCAGTATTTTTGGAAACCGAACCAGCAACTTTGGCGCCGGCGCTCAGAGCTTTTGCTTTGGCTTCGGAGCGGGTCATTTTTTCCAGAGTTCCGGTAAAGACAACAGTTTTTCCGGCCAGCGGCGAATCGTAATTGGCCGTATCAACGTAATCTTCAACTTCTATTTCCTGCAACAGGCAGTCGATGGTCGCGCGGTTATGCGGTTCGGAAAAAAACTCGACAATGTCTTTGGCCATCGCGCCGCCGATGCCGTCGATTGCGACCAGCTTTTCGGTATTTTGGGCTTCCATTTCTTCGCGGAGATGTTTAAAGCTTCCGAAATTCTGAGCCAGCAGGCGGGCAGTAGCGGTTCCGACCTGGCGAATTCCCAAGGCATAAATAAAACGCGGCAGCTCAATGCGGCGTTTGCTGTTGATCGCCTGGAACAGCTTGCTGACCGATTTATGCCCCCAGCCCTCGCGGGATTCCAAATGCAGTGCCGAGCCGGGCTGATGAGCGAACAGGTCGCCGTCGTTGTTGCGCCGTTCCAGAGAAAAAATATCGGCGGGGCTGTGCAGGATTCCTTCATGATAGAAGTCTTCAATAATTTTGGCGCCGAGGCCTTCAATGTCGAAAGCGTCGCGGGATACAAAATGTTTGAGGCGCTCGATTGCCTGGGCCGGGCAGGTAAGGCCGCCGGTGCAGCGGCGAATCGCTTCATCTTCTTCTCTGATGGCATGGGCCCCGCAAATCGGGCAGGCCGCCGGGAAGATAAATTCTTGCGAATCGGCGGGACGCTTATCTTTAATCACTTCAACCACCTGCGGAATAACATCGCCGGCACGTTGGATAACGACCGTATCGCCGATGCGGATATCTTTGCGCCTGATTTCGTCTTCATTATGCAAAGTGGCATGGGAAACGATGACGCCGCCGACGTTGACCGGTTCAAGGTCGGCAACCGGCGTTAAAGCGCCGGTGCGTCCGACTTGGATACGGATATCATTGATTTTGGTCAGGGCCTGTTCAGCCGGGAATTTGTGAGCCATGGCCCAACGCGGGGTCCGGGTCAGAAAGCCGAGCCGTTCCTGCAGAGCAATATCGTTGACCTTGTAGACTATGCCGTCAATGTCATAGGGCAGGGAAGCGCGAAGTTCCATTAAGCGGGTAAAGTTTTCATCAATTTCGCTCAGATTCCGGCAGAGCCTGTTCAGGGGATTTACCGGGAATCCCCAATCTTTCAGGTGTTCAAAAAAATCAGCCTGCGTATCCCAGCAGCGTTCGGAGACTTCGCCCCAGGTATAGGCAAAGAGGCTTAATTTGCGTTCGGCGGTAATTTTCGAATCGAGCTGGCGCAGCGAGCCGGCTGCGGCGTTCCGCGGATTGGCGAAAACTTTTTTGCCTTCGGCGGCATATTTTTGATTAAGGGCAAAGAAATCGGTTTTGGACATATAAACTTCGCCACGGACTTCTAAAATGTCAGGAAATTTTCCGGGCAGAGTCTGGGGCAGCTGCGCAATGGTGCGCAGATTTTCGGTAATGTCTTCGCCGGTGGTGCCGTCGCCGCGGGTTGCGCCCTGAATGAAGCGTCCGTTTTCATAACGAGCCGAGAAAGACAGACCGTCAATTTTGGGTTCGGCCATGAAGGTTATGTCTTCCGCGGTGTTTAAGAATCTTTTAACGCTCATGACAAAGTCGTCAACTTCTTCAAGGCTGAAAACATCGCCGAGAGACAACATCGGAAAACGGTGCGTGATTTTGCCGAATCCGCTTTTGACGGCAGCGCCGACTTTGCGGGAAGGGCTGTCGGGACGAATCAGGTGCGGAAATTTTTGTTCTATTTCCCGGTTGCGATGTTTAAGTTCATCATATTGCGAATCGGTCAGATAAGGATCATCATTTTGGTAATAGGCAATATCGGCTTTGGCCATTTCGGCAGCAATCCGTTCCAGTTCCGCGGCGGCTTGTTCTGCGGTTAACTCTTCAATTTTGATCATCATCGTCCCCAATATAAGATATTTATTGTAATATATGTCTGTCTGTGAGAAAAGTCATTGCTTATAGCGAATTTTTCACAAATTAAATCTTTACTTTTGTCTTTTTGTCTAGTATTGTGAAGTTGATAATAAATTATTAATGAATTAAAAAACTAAAAACATGAGAAGTATAGTAATTTTCTGCGATATAGAAGGAATCAGGGTAACCGTTTTTTCTAATGGTGAAGATGTAACGTACGATTTTTTGCCACAAGACAGAAGAAAGTTTATAGAAACGAACTATAGCAAGCTCGGTATTGCTTGTGCTTTGTCTATAGTACTGGAAAAAGCCCATGAAGAAGGCTGGTGTATGGAATCTCAGGTGATATCGACAGAATATGTGATGTATACGATGAGAAAAACAGCATAAAAAAGGGAGCGTGACGGCTCCCTTTTTACGAATCTAAGCGTGGTTTATGCCGGCGAAATCAGCATAAACATCTGGCGGCCTTCCATTTTGGGTTCCGAATCGAGTTTATACAGACCTTCCAAATCTTCGAGAATCTGCTTCAAGACTTCTTTGCCCTGATCATTGGCGATTTCGCGCCCTTTAAAACGCATGGTAAACTTGACCTTATCTCCCTGTTCAAGGAATTTTTTGGCCTGTTTGATTTTGACTTCGTAATCATGCGTATCGATTTGAGGACGCAGTTTTAACTCTTTGATATTGACAACTTTTTGATTCTTTTTGGCTTCGTTTTTGCGTTTCTGTGTCTCATATTTATATTTGCCGTAATCAAGAATCTTGCAGACCGTGGGAACTGCCTGCGGTGAGATTTCAATTAAATCCAAGCCGGCGTCTTCGGCAATCTGTAATGCTTCCCGGATAGAAACAACTCCGCGGTTTTCACCGTTTTCATCAATCAGACGGACTTCCTTAACGCGGATTTCTTCGTTAATGCGGGTTCCGTCCTCTTCACGTACTGGCGCATTGGTATTCTCTTTTGCTATTGTAGCCTCCTATTGTTATTGAAAATTTTTTATATAATACAAAAGTAATAAATATTATCAAGATAATTGTTTATTTATATAGAGTTTTTCTTGAGTCGGAGAAAATATGGCTTTCCCGCTTGAAATAATCATGTGTATATAGCCGAATTCACAGCTTCAAGAGGCTTGACTTAAAAATTTTTTTATTTTAATATCAAGTTATATCAAGCGGTTGAAATTTTTTTCACAGAAAACGTATTTTTTTTGTAAAAAAGTTATTGACATCTCGGAAGCGATGTCATATAAACCACCTCGCTGACGTTGATCAGCCGAGTTTAGCGGCTGAAATACAGTGTCAGGTTATAGAAGATAGTAAATAAGGAAGAGGATATGCAGACGGTATATTTGAGCTGTGAGGCGAGAATATGAATAAAGTCTGTGTTGAAGAAATAAAGGAACCAAAAGATTCTTTATGAGTAATATAGACAGGATTGGGAACAATCATTTTAACATGAGAGTTTGATCCTGGCTCAGAACGAACGCTGGCGGCAGGCTTAACACATGCAAGTTGAACGTGATTTATTGGTGCTTGCACCAATAATGAAAGTAGCGCACGGGTGAGTAACACGTGGGAACGTACCTTGAAGAGGGGGACAACAGTTGGAAACGACTGCTAATACCGCATAATCCCTGAGGGGGAAAGATTTATCGCTTTAAGAACGGCCCGCGGAAGATTAGGTAGTTGGTGGGGTAAAGGCCTACCAAGCCGACGATC
>CALXTG010000117.1 GCA_944391355.1 uncultured Alphaproteobacteria bacterium | reverse complement strand
GATAAGTTTGCGGGCCGGAAGCGCGGGATCAAAATCGCGCAGATTTAATTCGACCAGATCATGCGGCAGGCCGTAAATCGGATATTGATATTCGGCGGTGCGGCGACGGGAAGCATGGATTGCCGCTTCATAGTAAGAAGTAAATTTTCCGCTCGGAGATCCCTGATATTTAACTAGGTAGGGACGGAAATTCCGCTCCAGAAAATTTTTGAATTTTGCGGCCGGGAGAGCAGCGCCCTGCCGGCAGAGTTTTTGATATTCGGTTGTGGGAATTTTGATGGAAGCTTCTGAAATGAACGGTGTTTTAAGATTGGCGATTTTGTCGCAGGAACGTAAAAAAGCCCTGCGGGCGGCGGTTAAATCATCAGATTTCCAGCCGGAAAGATCTGCAAAAGAGGCTGCTTCAAGGCTTATTTCCGACACGGCCGGTTCCGGCTCCCGATCGGATTTTTCACAGGAGAACAGAAACAGGGTTAAAAAAAGCAGCGGCAGCAGTCTAGTCATTATTTTTTAGTCGATACCAAAAGCCAGTTGGGGTTAGATGAAGTCAGCGTTTTTTCGAAAGTCCAGACATCGGTGATGTTTTGAATGTAGTTTTCATCGCCTTCAATTACTTCGCCGAGGCGGTTTTTTAAAAGATTAACCTGTTCGCTGACAAATTCGACAACAATCTTGGCGACATTGTTTTTATTGATTTTGGCCGAGATAATTTCAGCTTTGTCAAAACCGATAAAATCATTTTCCGAAGTAATGCCTTCGGCTTCGCGCGAAGCAATGATTTCCTGAAATTTTTTGAACAGATTTTTATTGACCAGCATTTCCAGCGTTTCGACATCGCCTTTGGAAAAAGCGGTAACAATAATTTCAAAAGCACGCTTGGCGCCGTTTAAGAAGGTTTCTTTATCAAAACCGGGAATCTGCGCGAGGGTTTTGTCGGTTTCATTCTGTTCGCCGTCGGCAGCGGTTGTTTCTGCGGCGGCGGTTTTGTCAGTCTGGTCGGACTGCTCTTTAGCTTCTTTTACCAAAAGGTCAAAAATACGGGCAGCCTGTTCATCGCTGATTTTGGCGCTGCGGGTTTCTTCGGGGCGGGTGCCGAGCAAAGTTTTGAGTTTGGTAAAAACCAGAACCACCACCAGCAGAAGGAGGATTATATCTACATACTGCGCAATCATGTTTTTCTTATTCCCTTTGATTTGTTCACTTCAGTTATATATAGCTTATTTGCAGATTTTATCAACCTTAAAATAAAATTTGCTGGGTATCTTCCGCAAAAACTTTGACGCAGGGGTTTTTTATGTATAAGATACCGCTTATATTTTAGAAAAAGGAGAATATTCATGGAAAAAGAGCAACAGGAGCAGAGCGCTCCGGCAATTATGATTAACACCCAGTATATTAAGGATATGTCGCTGGAAATTCCTCATGCGCCGGAAATTTTCAGAGAAATTACCGCTCAGCCGCAGCTGGATATTAAAGTTGATATTGATACCAAACATCTGCAGGACAATTTTTTTAATGTCTCGCTGCATTTTGTTCTGAACGGCGATGTTAACGATAAAAAATTGTTTATCTTGGAACTTGAATATGCCGGCGTGGTTGCTTTGAATATTCCGCAGGAACATTTGGAACCGGTGCTGATGGTGGAAATTCCCAGAATGTTGTTCCCCTTTGCCCGTTCGGTCATTACCAATACGCTGGTCAGCGGCGGTCTGCCTCCGTTTATGATTAATCCGATTGATTTCGTGGCAATGTATGAAGCTCACAGCCATAAGGCCGAAGGCAAACCGGCAAATTAATTTGCCCATGCTCAAAAGAAAAAGGTTCTCATTTTTAAGAGAACCTTTTTTGTTTAGACAAAAATTGAAGGTGTGTTAAGCAAGTATTTACTTTAACATCATAATCTGCTAGAATAAGATCAGGCAGGTGAGAGATGAAAAAGTATTTTTCATTATATATTTTTATGCTGTGCGGGCTGTTGTGTGCAACAGATGCCGCCGCTCTTGCTTATACCTGCGATTCCCCCGGCTGTGATAATCTGACGATCAGCAATACCTCTGAGTATAATCAGCTGCATATAAATAAAGGCGGCATCGCCAATAATATTAACTTTATGACTCCCACTCTGCGCAGTTACAATCAGGGCACCTTAAATGATTCGGTTGTTAACGGCGGTTATATTGAGCTTCAGTCAGGATCGGTAACCAATAATCTGGTCTTTAACATCGGCCGGCTCTATATCGGCAGCAATGCGGAAATCAATAATTTGACCGGCAAGGACGCAGACGGCAGTTCCTATTCTTTTTCCAAGGCTGCTGATGAGAAAGACAATTTAACCATTCATAAATGGATGATCTATCATGTCGGAACCGGAGAAACAGCTGTCGGGCTGCGCGGCTTAAAGAACAGTATTATCAATATTTACAGCTATTCCGATGCCGCGCTTAAAGATTCCCGCATAGAAGCCGGAGGAAATTTATCTTTTTCCTCAGATTCTGCTGTTGAAAATGTTGAAATCTGCCAAACCGACGGCAGCTGCCGTATTTTTAATAAAGCTGCCGGTGTTCGGGATAATCTTGAAATTTATCAGGGATTAAGCCTTTATGGAAAAAGAGAAAATATTTCCGGAACGACCGTCAACGGAGGCAATTTGATAATTTCCGGAAGTTCCGGTATAACAGATACAATTTTATACAACGGATTAATAGAGCTGTCCTTCGGCGGCTCTGCCAAAAATACCAAAATATACGGCGGAGAAATGCGCAGTTATAGCGGTTCTGTCAATGAAAATATTGAAATCTATGGCGGCACGCTCAGATTTACCGATACGGATACGATTAAGAACGCGCAGTTTATTTTTGATGATTCGTCAGAGAATTATACCTTTAATAAAGAGGCCGACCAGACCGACGGTTTGGATATTCGCAAACGGATGTATTACTATCTTCAAGGGACAACCCGGGGAAACAAACTTTTTGACGGCGGCAGCTTCCTGGTAAATGGTCAAGCCGATGACACTCTTATTTCCGGCGGAACCATGAATGTGTACGGCAAAGCGTTTCAGACGGTTGTCAACGGCGGCACCCTTTCCGCTGAAGGGGCAAATGCTTTGGTTGACGGTGTGATAATGAACGGCGGTACTTTACGAGGTATGAAAGGACAAGTTAAAAACATTACCGCCCATAAAGGTTCTACACTAAATTTATACCGCAGTGAGAGCATAGTGGACGGCAAACCGGTGGTAAGCACGGTGGAGTTAAGCGGAGA
>CALXTG010000116.1 GCA_944391355.1 uncultured Alphaproteobacteria bacterium | reverse complement strand
CTCTTTTAATTCCTGGGTTGTTTCGACGACTGCGCCGTTTTCGCCGGCCTGTTCGGCAAACCATTCCTTGGCGGGAATTGCGGTTTCAAGCGCCTGATTGGCGACGGCTTTGGCCTGCTCAAGGAATTTCGTGCCGGAGGCAATCGCTTCCGAAGCAGCTTTAATCGTTTGAATTCCCTGTGACATAGCGTCTAACAAGGCAGTTAAATCAGCCGCGCGGTTATTAAGAGAAGAAGCGGTATAATAAGAAGAAGGATTATCAATCGCCGAAGAAACTTTAAGGCCGGTCGCCAGACGATTCTGCACAATATCCTGTTGGCCTGCAATATTCTGCAAGCTCAACAAATTGCTGCGCATCGACGCTGTTAACGAAATCCCCGACATTCTCTCGGCCTCTTGTTATTCTGGTTTCCCTTTACTATCATACTCCGACTTAACCTATTTCCCTTACTTGTCATACTCGGGCTTGACCCAAGTATCTTCCCCCTTTCTGTCACCCTCGGGCTTGACCCGAGGGTCCAGGTTAACAATATAGCTTATTTATTTGACCTGGATTCTCCGGTCAAGCCGGAGAATGACAATAAAAATAAGTCAAACCGTGACAATAAAGATATCTTATCATAATTTCTCATTCTAATCAATATCTGTTAACAAAGATTTAGCATAACCTCTTTTTCTGTCTAAACAGATTGAGCGCACCTGATTTTTACCGATAAAAAAACACCGCCCCAAAGCGGTGTTTTGAAAGTTCCTTTATTTCTCCGTTGCATAGGGATTGCCGGTTTTCCGAACCGTCATGCGCAGCGGAATACCCCATAAATCAAAACATTCGCGCAGTTTTTTGGTTAGATAGCGCAAATATGATTCCGGCAGCCCCTCGGGATTGCTTGAAAAAATATAAAATGCCGGCGGCCGGGTTTTGGCTTGCGTAATGTAGCGCAGTTTAATCCGGCGTTTGTTTTTCCCCAGCGGCGGCGGATAATTATCAATCATATCCGAAAACCACTGATTCAGCGGCGCGGTCGGAATGCGTTTGTTCCACCGGTCATAAACTTTGAAAACGGCGCTCATCAGTTTATCCAGATTTTCATGCTTTAGAGCCGAAATGGTAACCGTCGGCACCCCTTCAACCTGAGCCAGGGACGTCTGCAGCCTGTCGTTCAGGCGGTCAAGCGCCTCTTTGCGATTGGCAATATCCCATTTGTTGACGGCAATAACCAACGCGCGCCCTTCGTCAATCACTTGCCGGGCAATCGTCAGATCCTGTTTGTCGAGAACGGCATCGGCATCAAGCACCAGTACCACAACTTGAGCCATGAATGCAGCGTGCTTGGTGCTGGCGGCCGCCATTTTTTCCAGTGAATCCGCCACGCGCGACTGTCGTCTGAGACCGGCTGTGTCAACCAGATTAATTTTGCGGCCTTTATAGCTCCACTCCGAGGTAATTGCATCTCGGGTAACGCCGGCTTCCGGGCCGGTCAGCATTCTTTCGTCTTCAAGCAGGGCATTTACCAGAGTTGATTTTCCGACGTTCGGCCGTCCGACGATTGCCAGCTGAATGGGTTTTTGCTTATCAGAATCTTCCTCGTCTTCCGGCTCAAAAAAGTCTTCGTCTTCTTCCGGCTTTTCTTTGTGATAATATTCCTGCAGGGCTTCATATAAATCCTGCATGCCGAGATTATGTTCCGCCGAAAAGGGAATAGGCTGCCCCAGCCCCAGCTTATAGGCCTCGTAAATACTGTCTTCCTGTTGTTTGCCTTCGCATTTATTGGCCAGCAGAATTACCGGTTTGTGGCTTTGCCGGATTAATCCCGCGAAATATTCGTCATAAGGCTGAAGTCCGTCGCGGGCGTCAAACAAAAACAGCGTGACATCTGCATCTTCAATAGCTTTTTGAGTCTGCTGCCACATTCGTTTTTCCAGGTTGTCTTCTTTGGAATATTCGAAACCTGCCGTATCAATCACCGTCAAATCCATATCCCGGAGTTTGGCCGGAGATTCGCGGCGGTCGCGGGTAACGCCGGGTTTGTCATGGACAATTGCGACCTTGCGCCCGACCAGGCGGTTAAACAGGGTCGACTTCCCGACATTCGGCCGTCCGATAATTGCAACTTTCAAAGCCATTTTTTATCCTTATTATTTATATGCTTCCAAATCGGCGTCGTTGGTTGTAAAGACAATAACCTCGTCTGCCAATACCGGAGCCAGTTCGACACCGTCAGACAGCGAAACATAACTCAAAATTTTTCCGGTATAAGGCGAAACGGAGAAAATATAGCCGTTTGAGGTCGCTACCAGCAGCCGATTGCTGGCCAGCAGCGGGCCGCTGGCAAAAACACCCAGCCTTTCTTCGGGATCATCTCCGGTCGGAATATTGGTGTTCCAGACAATTTTGCCGCTGTCTTTTTCCAGACAAATCAGGTCAAACTGATTAGACAGAACGAAGATATATTTTCCGGCCACCCAGGGCTGATTAGAGCTGCCGATTTCTTTTTCCCAGATTCTGCCGCCGCTGCGCAGGTCATAAGCGGCCAGCACATTATTATGTCCGATGGCAAAAACTTTCTCTCCGTCAATAACCGGGCTGGCTTTAACGGCGGTAATATTGGCCAGAGAATTGGTCCGGCGTTTGGAAATAAGATAATCCGACCACAGCGGCGTTCCGGTGCTTGCCTTAAAGGCGCGCAGTTCGCCGGTCGAAAAAGCGGCAATTACCACGTCCATATTGGGGTTATAAGCCGGACTTGCGCCGCCGACCAGCGTCGTCATTTCTTCTTCGCTTTTATAATTCCAGATTTCCTTACCGGTCTGAGGGTCAAGGGCAATCAGCTTATTTTCGATGGTCTGAACAAACAGCAGGCCTTTGTTGACGGTCGGAGCGATTCTGATCGGCGTGTCGCTGAAATAAGCCCAGACTTTTTTGCCGCTGACCATGTCCAGGGCAAAAACGCCGCCGAAACCGGTCGTCGCAAAAACCTTGCGGTCATAAACCGCCAGTCCCGCGCCTTTCATTGCCGACGTTTTGTCGTCTTTATTCAAGGGTTTCAAACGTCTTTTCCAGATTTTTTTACCGCTGTCGAGACGAAAAGCGCTGACGATGCCGTCGGCGTCAATGGCAAAAACCACTTTATGCGCAATCACCGGCGAAGCGATTAAAAAATCGCGCTTGGAACTGCCGGTGCCGAAGCCGGAACTCCAAAATTCCTTGAGCTTGTCGCCGGCTTTCAAATGTCCCATCAGATGTTCGGAATTTCCGCCTTTCTGCGACCAGCGGCTGTTATCTTCGGGAGCCGGCAGCGTTACTTTAATTTCGCCGGGAGCATAGTCGGGAGCCAGCTCGGTAATCCCCTGCAAAACGGCAATCCTTTCGCCGTCCAGCCGAATTTTTTCTTTGTCAAACAGACCGCAGCCGGCCAGTGTCATTACCATAACCGCAGCGGCAGCAAGCGGTAATTTATTCTTTATCATGCAAAATACTCCCTGCATTTTAATCTTATTAAACGGCATTGTCTAAGACGCTGAGCATATCCTGAGCCCGGGAACGGATATTTTCCGAAGCCTGCGGGTCGCCTGCAATTTCACTGTAGAGGCGGCGGGCTTCTTCCATATTTTTTTCTCTGATTTCCAGCATCGCCAAAATTTCTTTGGCAACGTTCTTCCAGCTGTTGCCTTCCTGCTGCAGAGGCTGCAATAAAGCGCTTATTTCTTCGGCAGGGGCGGAATCCAATTTGTATGAAGCCAGTTTGACGGCGGCAATATCTCTGATTTGCGGTGTAATTTTCTTATCCTGAACAATGCTTTCCAGCAAAGCCGATGCTTCGGTATTTTTCCCCTGTTCCAACAGGATATTGGCAATCTGCATTTGCGCGATATCGGCGTAAATGCCGCTGCTGCCCTGCTGCAGTTTTTGCAAAACGTTAATGCTTTCGTCGGTGCGGTCCATGCCCTGTAAAGCCAAGGCATAGGCATAGGTGTTTGAAGCGTCTTCAAAACGTTTGATCCGCCAGTTTTTAAGGGTTTCGAAACTTACGGTCAGCGTTAAAATAACCACCAGGGCGACAATCAGATGCAGGCCGTATTTATCCCACAGCTTTCTGATATTTTCATTCTTAAGCTCTTCGTTAATTTCGCGAATGAAAGAATCTTCAACGACCGGCTCTTTTTTCTTTAACATTCCAACTGTCTCCTTGCATTAATAACCTAAGCCTTTATAACCGAAATCTTTTATTTGGCAAACGACTATTTTCATTGATTACCAACTTTTGTTTTATCGGGCGCTGATAATTTCGTGAATCAGAAATTTCTTAACCCAGCGCAAATCTTCAATCGGCAGTTTTTTACCGAAGATAATGTTTTTTCTGTCGGAAATCAATGAAACGAAATAACGGCCACTGACCGGATTAAGCGTAACGTCAATTTCTTCAATTTCTTTTTTGCCGATTTCATCGTGTTTGCGCGAAAAAAGCATAAACTTATGGACGTGAACAATTTTGTCCGCTTTGATAACCAGCTTGTCTTTTCTGAGCAATATCCAGATCGCGGCAATTACCAGAACCCCGAGAATTCCCATCAGGATAAGCGCCGGTTTTTGTGAAAGCCGCGCGGCGATTCGCGAATAATTGGCCGCTGCAAAAATCAACAGGCCGGATCCGCAGAAAATAAACAGCCAGTTAAAGGCGTCCCAGACAATTTTGCGGCCCTTTACCACAATTTTATCTTTTTTGCGGGCGCAGGCGATTGTTTTCGGCAACGGGCTGTCGGGATTGAAATCATCTTTTATCAGGCCTTCTGCCGCCATCTTCAGCAGCGGTTTGTTCAGGTCTTCAATGCTGCGGTAGACCTCGCCTTCATCGGTGCTCATTACCGCCGGCATCTTCAGCTTTTTGGCATAATATTCCCAGATTTTGCGGATGTCTTTATCTTTGGTCGAAATGTACAGCGGAACAATTTTGGCCGGATCGTCATGCAACAGCTCGATAATATAACGGTTTTTGTTCACAATGCCGAACTGGAAAAATTCTACCCGGAAACGCACGCCTTTATAGCCGGTCAGTTTTTCGCGGCAGAAGATTTTATCGCCCCAGGCCGGCCGATAGACGATCTCAATGGTTTTGCCGTCGAACCAGATTTTTTTATAACGGATATAAGATAAAATCAGCGCAATGACGATTCCCAGTCCCAGCACCATCAGCACCAGATCAAAAATCGTCGGGTTGATCAGGGTTGTCACTTCCTCAAGCTGGGCTTCGGTCATAAAGCCGCCGAAAGCCGTCTGCCCCGAATACGCCAAGCCGTTGAAAAATTCATAGCTGCCGAGCAGAAACAGCAGGGTTCCGAACAAAATTCCCGGATATAAGATGTTAAGGGCGATTCGGTCGGAAGTTTTCGCCGGCAGATGATCCAGCCGGAGTTCGAGTCTATGGCTGAAATGGTCGGGGGCGGTATCGTTCATTGCAGACTTTCCTTTGTTTCGTAAATGAGTTTTACCTTATGCTATAATATTTTTTGTTTTAAATCATCATTTTTTTATATAATATATTAAAACTTTAATTTATGTTAACAATATGGTTATATTATGACCGCAGTAGAAATAAAATAGAGGAAAAATCTATGGGAAGTTTAGAAATATTTTCCGGCCTGTCGAATTTTGTGGTCAGCTTAACGGCGGTCGGTCTGCTGTTTTTCGCCTGTTGGTATGCCAGCCGCGACAGCCGCATCAGCAATTGTATCTGGTTTCTGTTTCTGGGGTTCACGCTGGAATTTATTGCCGTCTGGATCAGCTACCAGACCATGGAACTTTATAATGCGGGAACCACCTCCGTTTCTTTCTGGGTTTTTCTTGAACTTCTGCTGTTGTTGGGCTCAATGGTCTGTCTGGCGGTTTCGGCCAGTCAGCTGGTGACCAAAAATATGATGGATCTGCCGGTAATTTTGGCTCTGGGAATTTTGGGTCTGATTTCGATTATTTACTTTGTGTTCATTTCTCCTGACGGCAACGTAATCAATACCATTCGTCAGATTTTCCCGATTGCCGGTCTGACTTATATGTCAATCAGCTTCTGGTCGCAAATGGGGCAGCGTTATCGCGGCGGTTATTCTTTTGCCGCGCTGACCAGCGCCTTTGCCGCCGTCGTTCTGATTTTGCGCATGCTCGGATTTGAGGGCTTCGGCGTTGACAGCTGGTATCTTGCGCCGCTGGTCTATGTTATGCTGAGCATTGCGATTCTGATGATTAAAAACGACCGCACCTATAAAAAACTTGATGAAATCGAAACGGAAATTGAAAACTCCAATAAACGGCTTGAAAAAATTATCCGTACTTCGCCTTTCCCGATTGTCATTTCCCGTTTGAGCGACGACCGCATTATTCTGGCCAATAACAATGCCGTCAAACTGTTCGGTATCCAGCCCGGAGAACTGGAACGTTACCGCCTGCGTGATTTCTTTGCCGATGCCGATAACCGCCAGCTTCTGAACGAGCGCCTTGAAGCCGAGCGTGAAGTGCAGGATTTTGAAATCCTGGTTAAAACGCCGACCGGCGATACGCCTTTCTGGCTGCTGGCATCTGCCAATATTATCGATTATAATTACGATGTGGCGCTTTATTCGGCTTTTCAGGATATCACCACCCGCAAAAACCGTGAAAACCTGCTGAAAAACCAGGCGACCCGCGATCCGCTGACCTCTTTGTATAATCGTCGTTATTTTGAAGAAGAAGTCTTTAAGCGTATTCTTGATTCCAAAGTTTCCGGAGAAGCTTTCAGCGTTCTGATGCTTGACGTCGATCACTTCAAGAAAGTCAATGATACCTTTGGGCATAAGGTCGGCGATAAGGTTTTGATTGAGCTGGCCGCGGCCGCGGAACGCGCTTTGCGCGAATGTGACATTGTCGCCCGCTACGGCGGTGAGGAGTTTGTCATCTTTCTGGCCGATACCAACAGCGAAGAAGGGCTGCGGGTTGCCGAAAGACTGCGCGAAACGATCGGCGAGGTTGTAGTCTATACCGATGACGGCCGTGAAGTTCGTTTTACCGTCAGCGTCGGTTTATCCTCCTCCGCTATTTCCGAAAATATCGACATGCTGATTAAGACTGCCGACGAAGCGTTGTACCGCGCTAAGAACAGCGGCCGTAACCGCGTTGTGGTCTTTACGCCCGAAGATTTGAATAATTTTAACGCTTCTGCCGAACGCAAGAATGAAGAAGCCAATCATCATCCGATTTTTGATAAAGAAAATTCGGTAGAAATTTCGTTGCTTGACGGCGTGGAATCAAACCACATCCAGTCTTCCGAAAAGACCGAAATTGAAGAACCCCGGGTAACGGCTGGAACCGTTTTGCCCGGCGTCGATGAAGAAGATTTGCGCTGATGAGCTGTTCCCTTACCGATATCTGCGGCGGCTGCCCGCTGCGTTCGCTGGATGAGGCCGAATACCGCCGCGGCAAAATAGAACGGTTTGAACGGTTGATTGCGCCGCTGAAGCCCTGCGCGGTGGGTGAGGCGGTATTTATCGGCGACGGCAC
>CALXTG010000115.1 GCA_944391355.1 uncultured Alphaproteobacteria bacterium | reverse complement strand
AAGTATTTTGTCTCAAACGTACACAGATTTTGAATTTATAATTCTTGATGACTGTCCTCAAGATACTAAATGCGAAAAGATTATTAAATCTTATAACGATAAAAGGATAAGATATTATCGCAATGATAAAAATCTGGGAATTTCTGGGGCTCGAAATAAATTGTTAGATTTGGCTTGCGGAGAGTATTTGGCAATCATGGATCACGATGATATTTCATTATCAGACAGATTTTCCAAACAAGTTAAATTTTTAGATGAGAATCCACAATATGGTGTTGTCGGATCTTGGCATGGTTTTGTTGACCGCGATGAAATTTATAAAAGACCTATAACCAATCATCAGATTAAATCAATGTTAAAGAACTCAATTTCATGTCCTTTGCACCATCCGACCTGTATGCTCAGAAAAAGCATTTTAACTGATAATTATATAGGATACGAAAGTTCTTTCAGTCCGGCTGAAGATTATGTGTTATGGCTTCGTCTCAGTAAAGTTACTAAAATGTATAATTTGCCAGAGAATCTTTTCTTATACAGAGATTTTGATAATACGACAGCTCAAACTCATAATCATATCATTATGGCTTGCAAGATGGCACGTTCTCTTATTTATAACACTTCTGAAAATCTAATTGATCAGATTAATACCGGCTCTCTCTTAAATTGTTTGTGGAAACGTTTATTTAGCTATCGAAAGGAAAACAGAGGTAGATATAAATATAGAAAAATTGTTTTTATGGGAATAAAATTAACATTAAAAAAGAAAATTATTAAATCTCAGAATGTTGATGGTGATAAAAAACAATCATCCCTGATGCGGAAGCTTATTTCCAGTTCCTATGTACCTCTTTGTTATAAAAATTATTTCTATTATTATCGAGGGCTTCCAATTTATGCAAATGGTTGCAGATTATATTCCGACCAATATGTTCTCCCCAAAACTGCTATTCTTATTCAGGGGGGAATATTGGCAAAGCATCAATTTACTTTGGAAACCGTTAAATTTTATAAACAAATCTTTAACACTCCTAACGTGCTGATTATTCTTTCTACTTGGACCGATGAAGTCGAAAATTTGGATGAATTTGAAAAACACGGAGTTACCATTGTTACATCAACCAAACCTACCAATAACGGGCGTGGTAATATTAATCTGCAAATTGAATCTACCAGAGAAGGATTAAAAGCTGCAAAAGAGCTTGGATGTAAGTATGTATTAAAAACAAGAACTGATCAACGGCTTTATGCAACAAATATTTTAGAGATGTTGTTTAATCTGCAGAAAACTTTTCCGTTATCAAATGAAGAAAAAGGACTAAAAAAAAGGCTTATTGCTCTGTCTTTTAATACATTTAAATATCGCATATACGGTGTTTCCGATATGTTTATGTTTGGCCATATCAAAGATATGCTCAAATATTGGGATATGCCAGAAGATACATTCTCTCCGGCAAGTCTGGAAGGAAAAGATGAGGTGGAAATATTCCAAAAACATTGCCCTGAAACACTGATTGCTGCAAATTTCTTAAAACAGATTCATCATAAATGTGATTTTTCTATTAAAGATACTTTTCGCTGTTATGCCAAATATTTTTGCTTTATTGATAAGGAAATGATAAAAATGTTTTGGCCGAAGTATTCCAACTGCAACTGCCGCTGGGAAAAATTTGAACCGCATGTTATGGAAGAAATGTCATTCCGCGACTGGTTGAATTTGTATTACCGCAATGGTTGTCATGAAGAGGCGGCACAAAGACATTTTGTCTCTCTGCCTAAGCTTTCGTTCTGAGTTTCTATTCGGTTTGGCGGGATTAAAATCCGCATCAGAGTTTATCGAGAAGATCTTTGTAGTAGTTTATGACGGTGCGGACGCGGGGAACATCTTTGAGGGCGGTGGTCGAAAAAAGATAAATCGTCATCGAAACATCGCAGGGAATATTATCCAGACAGACAAACCCCTGTTCCTTAAAACGCAGCGGCAGCACGCCGATACCGCCGCCGTGGCGGATAACTTCATTAATGGCAAAAGAGGTATTGCTTGCATAGCTTATATGTTTGGCGCGGCTAAACAGGTTTTTAAAAAGCTGGGTGTTTCCGTTATTATCCACCTTAACAATCAGGCGGAAATTATTAATCATATCTTCAAAATCAACAGGGTAGCCGTAACGGGACAGATATTCGGGAGAGGCAAAAAAACCAAATTTCAGTTCTTTGGTATAAAGAACAACACTATCGTTTCTGGTCGGTTTATCAAAGGCAAGCCCGACTTCATAAGAAACATCATTACTGTTTAAATTTTCATTATTTGTCACCGAAACAATTGTCAGATCCGGATGCTTATCAAAAAAATCACTTAATCCCCCGGCCAGCAGCGTTGAACAAATGCCTAACATTACGCCGACACGAACCTGCCCTTTAATTTCTGTTTTGCTTGGCCGCTCCGAATAGATATCTTCCAAAATCATTTTGATTTTGTGCGCCTGCTCCAGCATTTTCTTGCCGCTGGGAGTCAAGCTGGAACCACGGCTGTTGGTATTCAGCAGCTTGGTTCCCATTTCATTTTCAAAATCACTGAGATATTTATTAATGGTATCAACAGAAGTGTTTAAAACCTGGGCAGCCTGGCGCTTTCCGGAAGTTTGCGCAACAGCCGTCAATAAGAACAAACCTTCTAAATTATTCAAATCTTTCTTGGTTATCATTTTGGAGATTTCCCGAACAAAAAATAAACCCAGGAGTTGTCTAGCGCCAGAGTGAGACTAAATACCCCGCCACCAACGAGAGGTAGAATAAGAGATTGATAAACGAAATGCAAGGATTATCGTCAAATAATTTCAAAAAAAGTTTGTATTCGCTTCCGGCAAGTGTTATTTTAGAGAAAATTTAATTTGAAAAGGTTGGATATATGACTAAAATTACATGGAAACCCGGCACAATGCTTGCCCCTGTCCCTCCGGCGCTCATCTCTTGCGGAACGGTTGACAAACCTAACGTTATGACGGCCGCCTGGACCGGAATTATTAATTCCGAACCGCCGATGACTTATGTTTCTATCCGCCCGTCCCGTTATTCGCACCGGCTTATCAGCGAATCGGGAGAATTTGTCATTAATCTGACCAATCTGCCGCTGGCCGCCGCTGCTGATTATTGCGGGGTTAAATCGGGGCGCGATGTCAACAAATTCAAAGAAATGCACCTGACTCCCGCTCCCTGTTCGCAGCTCAAAGCGCCACAGGTCGGCGAAAGCCCGGTTTCAATTGAATGCAAAGTTAAAGATGTTCATACGTTCGGCAGCCATGATATGTTTTTGGCCGAAATCGTGGCCGTAAATGTCGATGACCAGTATCTGGATGAAAACGGCAAGCTCTGGCTGGAAAAAGCCGGGCTGGTAGCTTATGTTCACGGATTTTATTATACGCTGGGGCGGAATCTCGGAAAATTCGGTTTTTCGGTAGATAAAAAACGTCTGGCCGCCGCCGAGCAAAAAGCCAAAAAAACCGAAAACAAACCGGTTTCGAAATTTGCCCGTAAAAAAGGCGCCTGGATAAGTAATGCGACTTCCGGAGACAAAACCGAGCTGCCGCTTTTTTCTTTTAAGCCGAAAAAAAAGTACGGCAATAATAAGAATTTTAAAAAGAACAAAGCTCTTGCCGGCAATGTATCGCGCAGCGGCCGACCGGCATAATTTTATTTTCAGCCCTAAGCAGACATCTCCCCGGAAAGAAGAAACCGGGAAGACAAAAATCAGGTGCGTTCAATCTGTTTAGACAGAAAAAGAAGTTGCGCTAAATCTTTGTTAACAGATATTGAGTAAAATGGGAAATTATCAGAAGATATTTCTATTGTCATAGTTTGACTTATTTTTATCGTCATATTCGGGCTTGACCGGAGAATCCAGGTTAAATAATAAGGCTAATTAATTGACCTGGACCCTCGGGTCAAGCCCGAGGGTGACAGAGAGGGGGAAGATACTCGGGTCAAGTCCGAGTATGACAAGTAAG
This sequence comes from uncultured Alphaproteobacteria bacterium, assembly GCA_944391355.1. Classification (GTDB taxonomy): domain Bacteria; phylum Pseudomonadota; class Alphaproteobacteria; order RF32; family CAG-239; genus CALXWF01. The sequence continues at coordinate 6,298 of CALXTG010000115.1, read as the reverse complement.
GGTAATAGGTTAAGTCGGAGTATGACCGTATAGGGAAACCAGAATAACAAAAGGCCGAGAGAATGTCGGGAATATCGTTAACAGCGTCAATGCGCAGCAACTTGTTGAGCTTGCAGAATATTGCAAGCCAACAGGATATTGTGCAAAACCGCTTAGCGACCGGCCTTAAAGTTTCTTCGGCTATTGATAATCCTTCTTCTTATTACACCGCTTCTTCATTAAACAACCGAGCTGCGGATTTGACAGCGCTTTTGGATGCTATGTCGCAGGGCGTGCAGACGATTAAAGCGGCCAGCGAAGCTATTGACTCCGGCGCCAAATTTCTCGAACAGGCCAAAGCGGTGGCCAATCAGGCGCTTGAAACTGCCGAAAATGTGGTTGCCAAGGTCACCACTGAGGCCGAGCTGTTGGCCGCGGTGAATTCCGGTAAGGCCGGTTTGATTGTCATTGAGGGGGATATTATTCTTTCTGAAAATCAGTCGGTTGTCCTCGATGAAGGACAGTCGTTGGTCGGCAGCAATTATTTCGGCAGCGGCCAGGCATCTTCACTTACTTTCACATTTTCAGGCCAGGGAAACTCCGGACTGGTTGTCGGCAACGGGGCACGCGTATCGGATTTAAGACTTGATTATACAACCGATACCAAAGCGCTTAATGAATATACCGGGGTTATTGAAGTTTCGGCCGGTTCAAAGAATGTGGTCTTGAAAAATCTTGACATCAGTTTTGACATGACCTCTGCAGCAGGAACAAATAATGCTATCGCCGGGATCTATGCCGAAGGAAAAACCGTTGAAGTCAGTTTGCAGGGGCTGATTAATATTAAAGATTTAAGCCCGCTAAACATAAATGACGGCAATAATGCCAACAGTATTTACAGCCGAGGGGTTGTCGGACGTATTAAAAGCGAACCGGGATTGGTTGAAAATTGTGCTTCGATTACAATTGAAAACAATGCTGTAGTCAATATTGAAACAAATGCCAAATACGGACACGGTTTTTGTTGGACAGATGTTACCATGAAAGGAAACAGCAAAGTCAATATTGAAGTCAACGGCTATAATTCCAATGCATTTGTCGCCAGTAATCTGACCATGGAAGACAGCAGCCGCCTTAATTACAACGGCATTTACAGCGGCGGCTTATTTGAAGAAGCAAATGTCCGGTTAAATTCAGCTCAGGTTTTGATAAACAGCGCGACAAACGGTCCCAGCATGTGGACCAACATCGGCGGGATAACATCGGTTATCGGCGCCGGGATTATTGTTAACGGACAATATTATGAGTGTAAAACCGCAATTAATTCTCCGGCTTCTTTTACGGCCGGGCTGATTCCTCCGGCTGCTTTCGGGATTACCCCACAAACAGCTCCGGCGCTTCCGGATATTGATATGGAAATGGATAAATTCTCAGATATAAAAAATCAGAACAAAACAGATGAAAAATCCGTTCAATATCAGGCAATTCTCCGGCAGTACAATTTGTTGATTGCCGACGCTTCTTACAAGGGGATTAACCTGCTTGAAGGGCAGTATCTGAAAATCAATTTCAACGAAGACAGAAGTTCTAAAATAGATGTTCCCGGAGTTAAAGCCGACAGCGAAAGCCTGGGGCTGAAAACGTCTGAATGGGAGGGCTCCGCCGAGATTGAACAGTCGATTTCAGAATTGGAGGCCGCCATTAATTCGTTACGTTCTTTTGCCTCGGAGTTCGGCAATTATTATTCGATTGTCACAACCAGACAAGACTTTACCGAAAACCTGATAAATGTCTTGGAAGAAGGGGCCGATAAATTAACGCTCGCCGACATGAACCAGGAATCGGCGAATATGCTGGCTTTGCAAACATCTCAACAATTGGCGGTGAATTCTCTGTCCTTGGCTTCTCAGGCCAGTCAATCAATTTTGAAACTGTTTTAATAAGGCTAAACAGGCCTGGATCCCGGGTCGAATATTCTCCTGCTCAGACTGGCGCTGAGCCGGCTAAAGCCGTCGGAGAATAAAGCCCGGGATGACAATCTAGAGGGATGCCGACCGCGGGTCAAACCCGAGGGGGACAGGAAGAATTACATTCTGGTATCAAAGACGGTAAAAGTTTTTCGCAAATACTCCAATAATTCCTTGTCATTAAAAAACTTGCTGCACTCAGCGTCGGTCGTAACTTTATCGCTCGGAACCGGACGGTATTTCTGCAGAAAATATTTTTTAACCCCTTTGGCCTTTAACTCATCGGCAATGGTATAAATATCCGCAATCTCCAAAATCCGCGGGTCGCAGGTGGTGCGGCACTCAAAATCAATTCCGCTGTCCAACAACAGATCCAGACTTTGCAAAACTTTCGGCAAATGCCCTTTGCTGCCGGTGGCACGATCATAATGTTCTTCGGCAAACGGCGCCTTAATATCGAATCCGACCCAGGAAACCAACGGCAGAACTTCGGCCAGATGTTTAGGCCGGTAACCGCCGGTATGCATACCGATAATATAACCGAGTTCTTTAACTTCCGTCATGGCTTTTTGCAATCCGTCCTGCATCAGCGGTTCTCCGCCGCTGAAAACGACCGCGTCCAAAATTCCTTTGCGTTTTTTTAAAAATTCAATAAATTTATTCCAGTCGACCTCATCGGGACCGTCCGTTCCCTGAAGATTGGTATTGTAGCAGAAAGGGCAACGCCACGGACAGCCCTGCATAAAAACAACAGCGGCTATCTGATTCGGAAAATCGACGGCTGAAAAAGTTTCCAGACCGCCGATTTTTATCATTTCCATCATAAAACAGAGAGGTAAAATTATTCCGCCGCGATAGCCATAGCCTGCTCTTCGGTCAGGTGTAATACGGCTTTGCTTTCACAGAAGCAAACACGTGAATAATATTCGGATTTTTTACCTTTGTTGAATTCCGAAACCGGGCGCAGATAACCCATTACGCGGGTCCAGTTTTCGCAAGGCTGTCTTTCTTCATCCGATAATCTGATGTCATTGATGTTAATGGTATTCATTTAGTTTCTCCTAAGTAATATTATAAACATTATTGTTCTGTTATGCAACTTCTTTACTGGAAGCCGCGGCCTTTCTTTTCTCTGCCAATTTTTCTTCATCGCAAATCGGACAGAATTTATGCTCACCCGACAGGTAACCATGTTTGGGGCAGACCGAGAAGGTCGGCGTAATGGTGATGTAGGGCAAACGATAATTGGTTAAAACCTTTCTTACCAGTTCACGGCAGACTTTGGCCGAGGACAGCCTCTGGCTCATGTAGAGGTGGAGAACCGTGCCGCCGGTATATTTGGTCTGCAAAGTCGACTGCAGATCCAAAGCCTCAAACGGATCATCGGTATAACCGACCGGGAGCTGGGAAGAATTGGTATAATAGGGATTTTCGGCTGTTCCGGCCTGAATGATTCCCTGGAAACGTTTTTTATCCTCGCGGGCAAAGCGGTAAGTGGCGCTTTCGGCCGGAGTGGCTTCCAGATTATACATATGGCCGGTTTCTTCCTGAATTTTCACCAGTCTGTCGCGGATATAATCCAGGAATTTCTCGGCGAATTTTTGTCCCCACTCATCGGCAATATTATGCTCGTCATTGGTAAAGTTGCGGATCATTTCGTTGATGCCGTTGACACCGACCGTCGAGAAGTGATTGCGCAGAGTTCCGAGATAACGTTTGGTATAAGGATACAAACCGTTGTCAATTAACCTCTGAATGACTTTGCGTTTGATTTCCAGCGAGGTCTGGGCAATATGCATCAGTTCGTCAACCCGGGCAAACAAGGCATGTTCATCGCCTTTGTAAACATAGCCGAGGCGGGCGCAGTTGAAAGTAACAACCCCGATCGAACCGGTCTGTTCGGCCGAACCGAATAAGCCGTTGCCGCGGGCCAGAAGTTCGCGCAGGTCAAGCTGTAAGCGGCAGCACATCGAACGAATCTGTCCGGGTTTCAATACCGAATTGAGGAAATTCTGGAAATAAGGCAGGCCGTATTTAGCGGTCATTTCGAACAGAAGTTCGGTATTTTCATCTTCCCAGGGGAAGTCGGGCGTAATATTGTAGGTCGGAATCGGGAAAGTGAAGGGACGCCCCTTGATATCGCCTTTCATCATGACCTCAATATAGGCCTTGTTAATCATATGCATTTCTTCATGCAGATCACCGTAAGTGAAACTCTGCTCAACACCGGCAATAATCGGGTGTTTGTCTTTCAAATCATCCGGGCAGACCCAGTCAAACGTAAAGTTGGTAAACGGTGTCTGCGACCCCCAGCGGGAAGGAACATTAAGGTTATAAATCAATTCCTGAATCGACTGATAAACATGTTCATAATCAAGATTATCAACCCGGATATAGGGCGCAAGATAAGTATCGACCGAAGAAAAAGCCTGCGCGCCGGCCCATTCGTTTTGCAGCGTTCCCATAAAATTGACCATCTGACCGACGGCTGCGCTCAAATGTTTGGCGGGACCGGCTTCGGCTTTGCCGGGAACACCGTTGAAACCTTCGTGCAGCAGATTTTTCAGCGACCAGCCGGCGCAATAGGCAGCCAGCATATCCAAATCATGAATATGAATGTCGCCGTTGCGGTGCGCTTCGCCGACTTCGGCAGGATAAACATGGCTCAGCCAGTAGTTGGCGGTTACCTTGCCGGAAACGTTCAAAATCAGACCGCCGTTGGAATAGCCCTGATTGGCATTGGCATTAACGCGCCAGTCAAGTTTTTCGAGGTATTCGTTAATCGAGCTGGCGACATCAACCATAACCTTTTTATCGGTACGCATACGCTGGCGCTGGTCACGATATAGGATATAGGCTTTGGCGGTGGCAAAATAGTTGGCGGAAATCAGAACCTGTTCGACGACATCCTGAATCTGCTCAATTGACGGCAAGGACTCGGCAAATTTATGCTTCAAAACTTTCAAAACCTGGGCGGTCAATAACCAGCTTTCCTGTTCGCCGAATTCACCGGTCGTGGTACCGGCTTTGTTAATGGCTCCAAAAATCTTGCTGCTATCAAACGGCGCCAAAGTGCCGTCTCTTTTGGTTACGTTGGAAATGGGCAATTCTTCATTCGCAACTTTGGGCATTTCGTAGTTATTCGTCTCTGACATATCCTGATATCTTTCTTAAACTTTAATTTTTTACCGACATTTTGTTTATATCATTTAGATATGACATATACCATATATTGTGTTAACAAAAAGTAAAGCTAACTAGATATAGTATACACAATCTTTTTTATCATTATTTTTTCTTATTGATTTTCAAGGGGTTTTCTAAAAAAATTTTTTTAGCCGCGCCTCTGAGGTCATATTGCGAAATATAAAGCATAATAACAACTGCCAAAAAGTTTTTTTTATGGCTTGACAGAGCTAATCATCTCTATTTGTTGGATAATTTTTTCCGGGCTTTGTTGATTATTTTATTAACGAATCTTAACGGCAAAAATTCACTGAAAATTCAAAGCTTTATTTTGTCGTTAACGAAGGTTAAAATCCACAGCCTTACCCACAGGATAAAAAAACAGAGTCGTTTTTAAAACGACTCTGTTTTCAGAACGATAAGACCTGCGGATTCCCTAGCGGCGGGGTTCGGTCATAACCTCTTCGCCGATGACGGTTTCCTCAATATACTCATCGGTACATTGCGGTCCGAGGCAGCGTTTGAGAACCGTGGCCTTACGACCCGGCGTCAATCCGCGGACATTCAGCGAAGGAACATAGACTTCAACAATTTTGATCTTGAAGGTAATGTAACCGACATTGCCCGCTTCATCGCTGACGTAAACCTTAATCCGATATTCACCGACGTCGGAAGGCATGCCAAGACCGGTAAAGGTCATGGTTTTTTCGTCGTATTGCAGCCATTTCGGCAGCGGGCTGTCGTCTATCATTCCGGCTTTGGTGGTGATTTTGCCGTTCAGGTCAATTTTATCAAAGGCCTTGCGGGGAATGACAATATTGATTCTTTCGCCGGTTTCGACTTTGACATCAGGCACCCGGCCGGAATTTGACAAATCTACCGGCGGACGTTTGGCCGGAATATCAAGCAGATACGGGCGGTTATCGGGCAGGAATTTGCCGTCTTTCCATTTTTCCAATACACCGCGCAGATAAATTGCGATTTTGGACGGTTTTTCGTTCAGCATATAATAAGGAATCGCATCAAGCCCCAAAGCAGCGTATAAATTGCCAAGCGAATCCTGCAAATCGGTATAAGCCATATAGGCTTTGGCTTCATCCTCAATCGCCCGCGCCGATTCCAGCTGGCTTTTTTCAGCTTTGCTGCCGTCGGCCAGAGTCGTATCT